>SKRE01000170.1 GCA_007118655.1 Clostridiales bacterium
ATTCATCAATTTTAACCGTTTGATCCATATTTTTCGCATCAATAACGATGGTATCTTCCTTCCAGTTTTCAAGACCGCCCTCCGTAGCGGTTTTTCCCGAACGGGGAATCACATTGATTTTGTTCTCATTGCAAAATTTCAGCAGTTTGCTTACTTCTTCCGCATTGTTGGGATAAACAATGGCCCGGGGTTTTGGTACATCCAATACTCTTCGAACCTTCGCATATTTTTTGTATCGATCCGCTGAGGCATCATATAAATCTTCCTCATCGATATTAATTTGTTCCGTTGTCAGCATTTTTTCTAATCCTTTAAGTAAATCCTTGGTTTCCATTTACTATCCCTCCAAATTTAATAGGAGCAAAAAACCTTTGAATTCTATTGGACTTCCTCCTATTTCTATGGTTTTTATGATACTATGAATCTTCTCTTCCGTCAATAAAATAGTGGAAAGTTTTATAATTTTGTGTATTATAAATTCATCAAATGGAAAACTTTCCATTGTTTATCTTTACTTTTTAGTTAATCAGTGATATTCTAACTCTAGAGATTTTTCATATTTAAAGGAGGGACCGTTCCATGATCCGAATTGATTTTAGCAAGTTAAATCCCCTGGAAAAAGAAATTCATAAAACATTAAGCGAATCCGTCAATAACCAAGCCTCCATTACCATCAATGAAGCCGCAGACCTTTGCAGCTGTTCCATGTCAAAAATCTCAAAATTCGTGAAAAAGCTGGGCTTTAACAATTATAAACAGTATATGCAGTTTCTTAATGAAAAGGATATTTCCTCTCCGGAGACCAGCAGTGAACTGGAGCGGTTACAAAAATACATCGAAGACTTTGACCCTGCCTTGGTTAAAGAGTTTGCCGAAGAAGTTCAAAAACACCAAAAAATTCTTTTTTTCGGCCATGGCCCTTCTTATCTTGCGGCGGAATACTTTGAATACAAACTTCGGCTCACCACGAATAAAATTGTCAGCGCACTATCCGAAGAATTTATGGTGGAAAATTTGTTGGATCCCGATACCCTCCTGGTGATTCTAACAACCACAGGGTCCTTTCGCTCCTTCTACACGGTCTTTGGGTCTGCAAAAGAGCAAAAGGCTAAAGTCCTGATTCTCTGTGAAGAGTACAACAAAGAACTACTTAACAGTTGTGATCAGTTAATCTGGCTGTCGAAACATCCCCAACCGAAGGATTTAAAGCCCCATCAAAAAACCCGAACGGTTTTTTATATTTTCATCGAAGAGGTTGTGGAGCATCTTCGGGGATTAAAGCTTCAACGAATAAATAAGTAGCCAACGTACAAAAGCCCCCTTTAACTGTGTTGTAAAGGGGGCTTTTGTACGTGTTTTTTTAATATTAACGATCATTAATACAATCCAAAGGTTAAAGGATTAGTCGATCAAACCATTTTCCCGCAAAAAAGTTTCCGCTACATCTTCAGGTTCAATCTCATGAATATCCACTTCTTCATTTAATTCGGTTAGTGTCTGATGATCCAGTAATCGGGTAAGTTCATTGATGATCTCTTCTATTTCCGGGTAAGCATCCAAAATTTCTTGGCGTACTACAGGCGCGGGATTGTATACCGGGAAAAAGTCTTCATCATCTTCAACAATTACCAGATCAAAGGCCGGTATTCTTCCGTCGGTTCCAAAACCTTCGGCAACATCCACGGATCCCTGCCGCAGGGCATCATAATACAACCCGGTAGTTAAGAAAGTGATGTTATCGTCTCCGAACTGGAATCCATAGGTTTCTTCAATACCCTGAACGCCGTCTTCCCGTTCATAGAATACTTCATTACAGCCAAGTTCTAACTCCCCGGGGTTCTCATTAATGTATGCCGCTAAATCCGAGATTGTAACTATACCCTTTTCATTAGCATCATCTTCGCGCATTAATAGCACGTATGCATTATTGGCCTCAGAATATTCCAGCCATACTACATCATTTTCTTCCTTGTCCCAATCCTTCACCAGTTGATAGGCCTCATCGGGATCTCCTACCGGTTCATGATGCATAAATGTGGTAAGCGTGGTTCCGGTATATTCCCAGTAAATATCCACTTGATCACTGTGCAGAGCCGGACGGATTACATCGGATTCTCCCAATCCTATCCGGTCTTCCACCGGGTATCCGTGGTGCTCTAAAAGATCCAACAGCATATTTCCTAAAATCATTTGTTCCGTCCACGGTTTGGATGCCACCGTGATTGTGGGATTGTCCTCATCATCTCCCCCACACCCAATAAACAGAGCTGTAGCGGCCAATATAACCGCCAATAGTACCGCCCATTTTTTAAAACTTTTCCTATTACTTTTCATTTAATCTCCTCCTCGTAGAATCTATTTTTTATAATTTTAACTGACAATGATCCCGATCCTGTTGCTGAGCATTGATCCTTAACCTCCAAACTTTCTTTGAACCCGCCTTTGAAACAATCCCAGCAATTGATCCAATGTAATGGCAATGGCTGCAGCCATTAAGGATCCCGCTAAGATAAACTCCGGACTGTTCATGGCTATACCGGTGAAAATCAAACGTCCAAGGCCGCCGGCTCCAATTAAATGGGCAATGGTTGCGGTCCCCACGGTAAATATGGTGGCAGTCTGTATTCCCGCCACGATGATGGGCATTGCTAAGGGCAGTTCTACCTTTAACAGCACCTCCTTTTTAGAAAGACCCATTCCCCTTGCAGCCTCCAATACATCGGCGTCCAGTCCTTTTATGGCCGCCACTGTATTCCGCGCAATGGGTAATAGCGCATAAATCGACAGAGCAAAAATTGCCGGTCGTACACCAACCCCCATCAAAGGAAGAAATATGGCAATCACCGCTAAGCTTGGAACCCCTTGAGCCGTATTTAAAAAGGATAGAATCTGATTGATTTTACGGTTAAAAGGGGGGCGGGTAACTAAAATTCCAATAGGCAGGGCAATAATGATCGCAAAGAAAAGCGAAACAAAAACTAAATATAAATGCCGTTGCAGCAGTGATATCCCCTGTTCTTGAATAATTACAATTAAACGTTCAACACCCATTAAATCTCACCTCCCGCTTTTGCTTTTGTTTTTGATTCTTCATCGCTTTGTATACCCTTGGGAACAACGGTTTTTTCTAACCATCCGATGCCAAAGTCGATAACCAGCACAAAAACCGTCACCAATAAAGCGCCCACAATAATCATATCCGATCGTGATCGTTTCAGCCCTTGCTCAATAAGTACCCCGAGGTTTCTCTCCCCGATGTATACCGCCAGAGTGGCAATACCCACCATCATAACCGTAGCCACTCTAACCCCTGCCAATATTACCGGTAGAGCCAGTGGCAGTTGTACTTTACGAAGAATTTGCCGCTCACTCATGCCCATGCCCCTGGCCGCTTCTAAAATACTTTTATCCACCTCATTCAAAGAAACATAAACATTTCTCAAAATCGGCAGCATCGAATATAGAACCAATGCAATTACTGCGCTTTGCCGACTCAGGCCCAGTCCCGGAATACTGATTAGAATTCCGTAAATCGCAACACTGGGTACCGACATGATAAAACTACCCAGCCCCAGCACGCTGTCCGCCGTCTTCTTATTGTTTCTCAACAGGATTCCCAAGCTGACCCAAAGGCCTACGGATAAGGCAATAGCAATCACAATTAAAATCAAATGTTCTAATGTATATCCTGAAATACGATCCAAATTGTTTGTGAAGTAGTTGAAAATTCTTCGGAGTTCAGTCATCACTACAACACCTCGTTTTCGTCTTGATCTTTCTCAGTTTCATTCTCTTCATAGGCCTCTCCGATGTAGGACCGAATATCTGCAAAGGAGACTATTCCCATAAATTTGTCGTCGTCGTCCATTACCGGGAGTGCCGCAATATTATGCTGAAGCATATCCGACATGGCATCTTTTAAAGTATTATGATTGTTCAATGACGTAGGAAATATTCTAATAGCTTTATTCCAACCTTTAGCGGTGGATATTTTATGGTATTCTTCCTTGGCGAGATATCCTACTACTTCCTTCTCGTCATTTTCAATAAGTATTCGGTTTTTCTCCGGATGGCTAAAGTATTTATTAATCTCATCAATTCCCGCTTTTTCTTTTACCCGTTTAATATTTTTTCGTATTACCGTTGTCACTCGAAGAAGATTCAGTACCTTCAGTGACCGGTCGGAACCGACAAACTCCTCTACAAACTCATTGGCCGGATTAAATAAAATATTCTCCGGAGTGTCAAACTGCACCAATTTCCCTTGATCCAGGATCGCAATTTTATCTCCCATCTTGATGGCCTCATCAATATCGTGAGTTACAAAACAGATCGTTTTCTTAACTTTCTGTTGCAGTTTCAAAAATTCATTTTGCAGTTGATTTCTGGTAATAGGATCCACAGCACCGAAGGGCTCATCCATCAGCATAACCGGGGGATCCGCTGCCATGGCCCGGGCAACACCCACCCGTTGACTTTGTCCTCCGGAAAGGGCTTTCGGAAATTTATCCCGGTTTTCATCGGGATCCAAATTCATCATTTTTAATAATTCCACAACCCGCTTTTCCACCCGTTCTTCTTCCCAACCTAAGAGGTTTGGGACAATGGCAATATTATCAAACACCGAGTAATGGGGAAATAAACCGGTCTTTTGAATAACATATCCGATTTTTTTCCGCAGCTCATTGGGGTTTTGTTCCAGAACGTTTTCTCCATTTACAAAAATTTTTCCGCCGCTTGGTTCGATAATCAGATTAATCATTTTCAGTGTTGTGGTTTTCCCGCAACCGGAAGGACCTACAAAAACACATATTTCTCCTTCTTCAATATTCAGGCTTAACTTATCCACTGCCGGGCGTACCATTCCAGGATACTTTTTCGTCACCTCTTCGATTTTGATCACATTTTTCACTCCCTTTAAGTTTCCAATCACATATCGATAACTATTTATACCCCTTTTTTTTCGATTTTATCAGGGTTTTAACAGCTATGTTATTTTTATTACAAGCAGGATTAAATATATTCCTATGTTCAATTTAGGTATTATATCATAGAGAAGATTAAATTCAAGCTTTCTCTTCCATCAAACCCCCGTATTTTGTTGAAATTTTCTGACTTTTCGGTTTTTGTCAAAATACCTTCAACCATACTGCTCATCAAAAAGAGGACCCCCTCATTTGAGTTGGTCCCCGCCTCATTTCCTAAAACAATAATTTTCTTTTTTTATGTGCTGCTTTTGCTATTTTTTTCAATTATACGGACCCCTATAGATTCTCTTTAAAAATTAGGCGTCTTTACATTTAAAACGCTAAATGATTCTCCTTGATCCGCCCATAAAGCCATTTCTACTTCCGGTGGACAAAGTACAATGTCCGTGGCCTGTACAACCGCTTTTTCTTCTCCAATCTGGATCGTACCTTTACCTTTTACAACATAGAAAAACACATCCACCGGTACCTTATGTCCCGGCACGTGATCATCCGGTTGTAGCGTTAGATTCATCACTCTTGTATTGTCATGATCAATCAGCTTTTTTACTGTTACTCCCCGTTGATTCTTCTTCCCTTCCACTTCGTTCAATCGAATAATTTTCATAGTTGACACTCCCTTTTTAAATTTTTACTGAATAAGGAAAAATACTCGCAGTTTTCCTTGTAACATATTAAAATATTTTACCGATAAGCGATGGAGTGCACAGGACATGCCTTTTGGCATTCAAAACAGGTCAAACAATCTTTGGTAACAATGCTTCTAATGTTACTTCCTTCTTCCTTAACAACCGCTAAATTCGGACAGACTTTCTCACATTTTCCACATCCAATACAACTTTCTTTTTCGATAATCAATTTTTTCGACTTAAGTTTTTTCACTCCCGCCGTAAGGCTCATGGCAACTCCATGGGGACAAATTCTGTGCCATGCTTCTTCCTTGAAAACCAAAGAGGTTCCGCTCCCCAACAAAACCAAGAAAAGGATCAGGTTAATTCTAATCCCAAAGCGCTGAGTAGCAATCACTCCTCCGAAAAACACCAGTAACAGAACCATCTGCAGCAACTGCACATACCTTTTATTCTTTCTGTCTTCATTCATCAACACAGGGTTTTTCCGCTGAATCCCCAACTTTCGATAAATCCAGGATTCCAAGCGCATCACCGTACCCATCGGACAAATCCATCCGCAGTACAGCCTGCCAAAGAATACACCGCCTAGAATTCCAAGTCCCAAAAGCAGGATCCACAGCTGGAGTCGTCCTTGTAAAGCCAAAAATACGAAGACTAAGAGAAAAACCCCCTGAAAAAGTGCTCTTGTTATGTTTTTTCTTGATTTATGATCCGATGTTATACCCATTCTCTCCCCTCCTACAAGTATATTTGCATAACCAACTCTTTTACTTGTTTTATTGATTATATTCTACTATACTGGAAGAAAAGAAGATGTAACAAATGTTACGAAACATCGAAAAAGAATAGAATAGGAGGAGACGATGAAAACAATATTGTTAACTAAAGCACAACTACAAATCATTTCCCGATCCACCTTGTTTCAAAATATCACTCCATCCTCTTTAGAATTGATCTTTCAAGATCTTTCTGCAGATCTCCATCATTATCCTGAGCCTTCGCTATTCGCTTCGGAAGGAGAACTTTGTAAGGGTATCAGCCTAGTTTTAGAAGGCTCCGTGGAAGTAAAAAAGATCCACATCTCCGGAAAAGAAACCACGGTAACAGAACTCTATCCTGGAGATACCTTCGGGGAGGTCATTATTTTTTCTGATTATAAACATTTTCCCTCTTCTTTATTTTCAAGAAAAAACACTAGGATTCTTCATATTCCCGAGGAAGCTGTCCTTAGTCTATGCAAAGTAAAACCGGATTTTTTGCGAAACTTGATGGGCCTTCTTTCCAACAAAGTCTGGATGATGAGCAATAAAGTCCGGATTCTCTCCTATGATCGATTAAAACAGCGGGTAGCCTCCTATCTTATGCATCAGTACCGAATCCAGGATACCTCCAATCTCACTCTTCCACACAACCGTCAGGAAATGGCAGATTACCTCGATATGCCAAGACCCTCTCTTTCAAGAGAACTTCAAAACCT
The DNA here is from genome assembly GCA_007118655.1 of Clostridiales bacterium. Taxonomy (GTDB): domain Bacteria; phylum Bacillota; class Clostridia; order Peptostreptococcales; family T1SED10-28; genus Isachenkonia. The sequence continues at coordinate 7,098 of SKRE01000170.1, forward strand.
GAAAAATGAAGGACTGATCCTTTATCATAAGTATCAGTTTACCCTCCTGCAACCGGAAAAATTGGAAAGTATTCTTTAAGATGAGATCCTCCGACTAATCATGTGGCTTTGACAAGGTGGATCCGGATTTTTTGAAGTCAATTAATATATGATCTTTGCTATTTTTGATTCAGTATTGCTTTAACCCCACCAACAAAACGTTTCATCTCATCCATGGTGTTGTACACGGATATGCCCGCACGAATAAAAGAACCGGATTCCACAATGCCAAGTTTTTCAGCCAGCCGATAAGCATAAAAATGGCCGTCGGCAATAAAAACACTGGCCTCTTCACACATACGGGATGTGAATTCCCGGGGAGTAATGCAGTTTACCCGAAAGGCCACCGTTGGCGTCTTCTTTACAGAATCATCGGCCTGAAACAGGGTCAATCCTTCAATATTTTCCAACTCTTTACGCACAAAATTCACTAAAGACTCTTCGTACGCTTCAATTGCCTCATATCCTGAGATGATTTTTTCCTTCAAGGTCGTTCCTTCTCCCAAATCAGAGATAAATCTAATAGCTTCCGTAACGCCCATAATCCCCTCATGATTTTGGGTGCCGATTTCCAGTTTATCCGGAGTATAGTCCGGCGCAGGCATTATCCTGTAGGGCTCCAATTGATCAAACAGATTTTTTTTAATCATTGCCAGTCCCACATGGGGACCAAACATTTTGTAAACGGAACTAAATAGCATATCCACTCCCAGCTCTTCTCTGTCCACATAGAAATGAGGGATTCCGTGAACCGCATCCACAGCAACTACAGCGCCTACCTTCTTTGCCGCCTCTGATACGGTTCTCACATCATTGATCGTACCGATACAGTTGGAGGCGAGACCGACAGCCACAAATTTGGTCTTTTCCGTAAGGAGCTGATCCAATGTACTAAGATCTAAGGTTAAAGTTTTTGTATCAAGAGGAATATATTTGACAGTCACTTTTTTTCCCTCCGCCTCTATTCTCCAGGGATCGATGTTTGCGTGATGTTCCAGCTCTGTCAGAAGGATTTCGTCTCCTTCCTTCCAGGACTTGGACAGGGCCCTTGCAGCGTGAAACATCATGGTAGTGGCATTGGGTCCAAAGGCTATCTCTTCTGCTTTTCCGTTAAACAAGGCCGCAACATACTCCTTGGCTTCTGCAATTTTTTCCATGGTTTCTATGGATGTGGGAAAAGCCCCATGGAGATTCGCACCTCCCAACATCATATAATCCCGCCCTGCATTAATGGCTTCCACTACGGTTTGGGATCCACCGGGACCGTCCAGATACACCACCGTTTTGCCCTTGTACGTTCGCTGCAAGGCAGGAAACCTCTTTCTAACAGCATCAATTGGATATTTCATGGCATCAAACTCCTTTATAATTTTCTTACTGTTATATATTCGATATACCACGGGATAAATCCTTCCTACTGAGAGGAATAACACTACGGGGAGGGCGGTTTTTTTGCTGTGAAACTAAAAAACCCTCTACTCCCTTGTGTTCCTTCGAGTTAGTCCTCTTTAGCAATCATAAAAAAAGATTGCTTTATAGGATTCTGATGTGATAAAATCTATCTGTTAAAAACTTAATAATTAGAAAAGAGGAAAATCAAATGTGGACAATAAAAAACCGTTATATCGTTCTAATCGGGGCTTTGCTTGCCCAAGTTACCATTGCCGGACTTTATGCCTG
>SKRE01000150.1 GCA_007118655.1 Clostridiales bacterium
AATTAACAGAATATTTAGAAAAGAGAGTCAAATGCAGTTGAAGAATTGTGTCCAAGAAGTCAGTAGGCAACCCCAAATTTAAAGGAGGAAATGGTATGAAGAAGAGTAACAGGAATGTGAAATTGCTGGTACTGATGTTGAGCATGTTGTTGATTGGAATGCTGATATTTGTGGGATGTGGCAACGGAGATGAAGAATCTGTTGTGGAAGCGGAACCTGAAAACGGAGACGAAAACGGAGACGAGAATGGAGAAGCCGAGGGGAACCTGGGAGACTTACTACCGGCACCCATTGAAGCAAGATTCGCTTCTGAAGAAATTGAAGGAGACTTTATGACGGTGTGGGGAGAAAATTACGCCGATCATATGAGAGAAGTTACCGATGGAAAATATGATGTAGACGTATATCCTTATGGAACCCTGGGAGACACCCGGGATATTAATGAATTGGCTCAACTTGGAGTAGTGGAGTATGTATTCAGTGACTTCGCATGGATCAGCTCATTTGTACCGGAAGCTCAGGTTTTAGCCCTTCACTATCTATGGCCGCCGGATCACATGCCGGAAACCTTAGACTGGGTTGTTCGAAACGGAGACTTTATGGACGTATTGGAAGAAGCCTTCAGACGAAACGGATTGGTACCCCTAAGCGTGCTGTATGAAGGCTGGCAAACCATAAGCTCCAACAGACCGATCGAGTCCGTAGATGATATGGATGGGTTTAAGGTACGGGTTATGGGTTCTGCCTTACTGGTAGAGGACTATAGAGCTTATGGAGCGGCACCAACCCCGATGGCTTACGGCGAAATTTACGGAGCCCTTCAAACAAATCTGATTGATGGTCAGGTAAATCCGATCTTTGCTATTCGAAGTATGAATTTTTATGAAGTGCAGGATTATTTAACCGACATATTTGCAGAACCTTTTACAGGGATTCCAACGGTAAACATGCAGTTCTTTGATTCTCTTCCGGAAGAAATCCAACAGGAAATGAGAAATTTCTGGATCGACTCAATTCTTCCTTCCGCAGAATGGATCGATGCTCGTCATGAAGAGGATCTTGAGGCCATGCTGGATGAAAGACCGGATATTGTTTATCATGAAATTACCGGTGACGAACTGGAAGAATTTAAAGAGCTGGCCATGCCGGTCTATGATGAATTCTTAGAAATCGGCGGACCGCAAGCAGAAGAAATATTGGAAACTCTGCTAAATGATATTGAAAATGCCAAAGAAGCTTTAGGAATTGAAGACTAGGATTTGAAAAACCGGTTAATAGAAAGTTCCTAAAGAACGAAAAAACTGCAAAACTATGGTAAGAATTTCTCGGCGGCTCTAATTGAGTCGCCGAGATCATAGGAAGGAGCGTTGACATGGAAACGAATAAAAAGGAAGGCATTGCTTTTCTTTTTCATAAACTGGGACAAGGGGTGGAGCTCTTTGAATCTGTAATTCTTTCGCTTTCTGTGCTGGCAATGGCCAGTCTTGTGATTGCTAACGTGTTTGCCCGAACTTTTTTCTCCAGCATTCATTTTGTAGAAGAATTAACGGAAATGTTCACCATTCTCATTACCTTTACCGGTGTCAGTTATGCCGTTCGAAAAGCACGACATATTCGTATGGGAGCATTTTTTGATGCGGCACCCTTCAGAGTTCAAAAGATTATGATCTTTGTAATCTGTGTAATCAGCGGGGTCGTAATGTTTTTAATGGCTACCTATGCTTTTGGTTATATGAGTCAAGCTCGAATGACCGGTCAGGTGACACCATCACTTCGACTGCCTTATTGGATTTTTCTCATCATTGTTCCAATCGGGTTCTTTTCTGCAGGCATTCAGTATATCCGAACCATCGTAAAAAATATTTCCGAGAGAGAAGTATGGTTGTCTCCGGAACAACAGGGGGATTACGAGTTAGAGGAATTGCAGCAAATAGCAGATGAGTATGGAGACGTAGCGGAAGAGTTATCCGATGAACTTCAGGAACATAAAGCATCAGAGAAGGATATATCAGATAAAAATGAGAAACCATAAAAGAGAGGTGGTCATATGCTCTTATTAGTAGGTACGATGATATTAAAATTACTGTTTGGTTTTCCTTTCATGGTTGTACTGTTAGGGTCGCTGATTATATACGTAACTTTTCAAATGCCATCCTTTGACTTTAGCAATGTAATTATTCAGCAGGTGGTAACCGGGATAATTCCCCCTTCCTTAGTGGCGGTGCCCATGTTTATTTTAGCGGCGAATATCATAACCTCGGGCCAGGCGGCAAAAAGACTGATTCGAATGGTGAAAGCTTTTTTGGGTCATATCCCCGGAGGATTGGCAATTACCACAAATGCAGCCTGTACATTATTCGGTGCTGTATCCGGTTCTACCCAGGCAACGGTAGCGGCAATTGGGGGAACCATGCGTCCCATGCTTTTGGATGCAGGATATTCCAGCTCTTTTAGTCTTGCATTAATTATTAACTCCAGTGATATTGCTTTTTTAATTCCACCGAGTATCGGCTTTATTGTTTACGGTGTTGTTACAGGGACCTCCGTCGGGAAGTTGTTTTTAGCAGGAGTAGGTCCCGGGCTGTTAATATTTTTATTGTTTTCCATTTACTCTTACATCTATGCAAAGAAAAATAAGATTGCAGGAACGGAAAAAGCGGATTGGAAGGAAAGAAAAGAAGCGGTTCGCGGCGGAATTCTGGTAATGGGATTTCCGGTTATTATCATTGGCGGTATCTACGGAGGTTTTTTCAGTCCTACGGAAGCTGCAGCTATGTCCGTGGCCTATGCACTAATATTAGAAGGATTTGTATTTAGAACCTTAAGGGTAAAGTCCATGATTGATCATTTTCTGCAAACCGGAGTTGTTACCGGTGTAGTATTTATCCTGGTCGGTGCCGGAAATGCTTTTTCCTGGTTACTGAGTTTCTTACGAATTCCACAAACCTATTTGCCACCCTTATTTGGAGATGATCCTTCAAGACTTTATGTAATCTTTATTGTTGTAGTTGCTTATTTTATCGCCTGTATGTTTGTAGATCCCATTGTAGCCATTTATGTATTGAGTCCGATTTTTGCACCCTATGTACTGCAAACCGGAGTGGATCCGATATTACTCGGCGTCCTGGTAGTACTGCAGGCTGCCATCGGTTCAGCTACACCGCCCTTTGGCTGTGATATCTTCACGGCTCAGCTGATATTTAGGCGACCTTACTTTGAAATCATTAAAGGTACTCCGCCCTTTATCTTTATTCTGTTGTTGGTAACGGTACTGTTGGTTATTTTCCCGCAGATTGCGTTATTCTTACCGAATGCAGCCTTAATCTAAGATGGGGGTGAGAAATTGATATATAAAATTAAGCCGGGACAGGTAAGTTACGGAGAATCCATCGGGATCTTACTCCTCGACAGTGAGGCCCCTTATATTCCCGGAGACGTGGCCAATGCCACGACGTATGATTTTCCTGTACGCTTCCAACGGGTCCCCGGGCTTACGGTCGAAAAAATTATGAAACATGACATTTCCCTTTTGCAAGCAGTCAGGAATGCTGCAGAAAGTTTAAAAGCCGAGGGCGTACGGGCTATAACCAGCGACTGCGGTTTTATGGCTTTGTACCAAGAGGAGCTGGTTGAAAAGCTGGACTTGCCGGTTTTTCTTTCCAGTCTGTTGCAAATCCCCTTTATGAAAAACCTCACGCCGAAGCACTCTAAAATTGGAATTATCACTGCAAACAAAAATTCCTTAACGCCGGAAATACTGGCCCTTTGTGAAGGGGATATTCCGGGACGCATTGTCATTGAAGGCCTTGAGAAAGCCCCTTTCTTTTCCTCTGCATTTTTAAAGGAAGAGGGAGTCCTTAATACGGCGGAAGTGGAAAAAGAAGTGGTAAGAGCCGCTAAAAAATTGCAAAAGAATCATCCTGATATGCGTTCCATTCTTTTGGAATGCAGTGTGTTGCCGCCCTATGCCTCAGCGGTACAGAAAGCCACCGGGCTGCCGGTGTTTGATTTCCTTACGATGATACGATATATGCATTCAGTCGTGGTGAGGGAAGAAGGCAAAGGTTATATGTAGGACGAAAGATTTTCGGTGATAAGAAAGTTCGTTAACAGTGATCGAGCCCATGGAGGATGTGGATTAATAAAAGGGTCAATCCATGGAAAGAGCCAAAGGAGGGAGTAAGAATTATGCATGTATTTAGCAAAGAGGAATATCAAGCGAGGATTCATAAAACAAAGGAGAAAATGAAGGATTGGAAGATAGAATTATTACTCATTTCCCAGCCGGCGAATATGAATTATCTGACGGGATATGACGGATGGAGCTTTTATGTACATCAGTGTTTATTAGTATCCTTAGACCAGGAAGAGCCCGTATGGATCGGTCGGGGAATGGATGCAAACGGAGCGCGAATCACCAGTATGCTGTCCGATGAAAATATTTATCAGTATGCCGATGATTATGTACAGTCCCTGGTAAAACATCCCATGCATTTTATTGCGGATATTATAAAGAAGCAGGGCTGGGATAAAAAAGTGATCGGGGTTGAAATGGATCAATTCTACTTTACCCACCGGGCCTATGTGGAGTTGGAAAAAAGCTTGCCCAATGCTAAATTCACCGATGCCAATACTTTGGTAAACTGGGTACGGGTCGTAAAATCCGATAAGGAAATCGAATTTATGAAAATTGCGGGAACCATTGCCTCGAAGGTTATGAAAACCGCACAAAACACCATTGCTCCCGGGGTTCGGGAGTGTGATGTGGCAGCGGAAGTGGCAAAGGCTCAGTACAGCGGAACACGGGAACACAGCGGAGACTATCCGGCCATCGTGCCCTTAATGATGGCAGGAGAAGCCACGAAAACCCCCCACCTAACCTGGAGTGAGAAAAAGTACAACAATGACGAAGCGGTTCTCCTCGAGCTTTGCGGAGTGTACAAACATTACCACGTACCAATTGCAAGAACCCTTTACTTAGGGAATCAGCCGCCGAAACTGATGGTGGATACAGGGAAAACCGTGCTGGAAGGATTAAATGCGGCACTGGATATGATCAAGCCCGGAGTATTAGTAGAAGACATTGAAGCCACCTGGAGAAAAACCATTGCAAAGACCGGATTGGTTAAGGAATCAAGGATCGGTTATTCCATCGGGGTCAACTACCCCCCGGACTGGGGAGAGCAGACAATCAGCGTGCGGCCGGGAGATAAGACCGTGGTGCAAAAGAATATGACCCTGCATTTAATCCCGGGAATCTGGTTGGATGATGTGGGATTTGAAGTGGATGCTTCCTTCTATGTTACCGACAACGGCATCAAACATTTTTTTGATGACTCCTTGGAAATTCTGGTGAAAAAATAAAGCAGTAGTTATTTTAGCGAGTAAAAAAACGGATAAATGCAAACAAGAAGAAAACCCCCGCTGTTATGGCGGGGGTTTTCTCTTTATCTACTGTGGAGTAAATTTGAACTCTATCATAAATGAATCATGAAAGGTAGTTTTTTTAGTATAGGCGTTCGATTTCGCTGTCATCCATTAACGCAGAGACATAGGTTTGTTGTTCTTCTTGGGCCTTTTGCTGCTGCAGCTGCATGATGATTTGTTCTTCGATTTCTTCCAGGGGTGGTACCTCTTCCCCTTGCTGTTCCATGGTCATCTCATACTGGGCATAAAAATCCTCGATTTCTTCTTCCGATACTTCGATGTCGTCAAAGTTCAGCTCGGCTTCAAATAATTGAGAAATCAGTAATTCTTCGTAAACTAACTGCTCTAAATCTTCTTCCGTTAAATTATCGGCGTCCAGGGCTTCTTGAAAGCCTTCTTCTCCCCCAAACTGTTGGATCAGCATACCGATATTTTCATCGATTTCCTCGTCGGATACTTCCATACCTTTGTTTTTCGCTTCCTGAGTAAGGATCCGTTGTCCAATGATATTATCAATCGTTTGGTGCTGCAATTCCGGAAGGAGCATAGCATTTTCTTCGGAATCCAGGTCGATACCATATTGTTGGGATACCATTTGTTTCGTTCGTTCAAACTGAGCATCAAATTCTCCCCGGGTAATTTCTTCCCCGTTGATGATCAATATGGTTTCATCCGCATCAAGATCTTCTATATCCAGTGCTTCCGCTGTTTCTGCTTCCCCTTGTTCCGTTTCCCCGGATCCGTTTTCTTCAGCGGCTTCATCATCGCCGTTCCCACTACAGGCAGCGAGGATAAATATACTCAAGACTACGATTCCTATAAGCAAAAATTTCTTTTTTGTCAAAGTAAAACCTCCTAAATATTATCATTAAACTAAATTTCAGACACCTATAGTCTAGTATAGAATGCTATAAATGTCAATTGCCTGGGGAAAAAGCATAGTCTATATGCAGGGTAGAAATGCCGGTCTCAACCGGGGAAGCTGCGTATCGGCAGTATAACCTTAAATCATAATGCCCCTGAAAAGACTACTGGAAGAGTCTTTTCAGGGGCATTCACTGTTAATTGAAAAAATATTCGATGTCACTATTATCAATCAGGTTTTCGATGTAGTTCTGTTGTTTTTCATGACGCAGCCGTGTAAGGAGTGCCTGCACCAGTTCCTCCTCGACTTCTTCAAAGGGTTCGGGTTCCCGTCCCATATCCTCACGCTGGGCTACAAAACGATCATACAGAGCCGTTAGCTCCTCTTCTTCGTAGGAAATTTCATTCAAGCTCAACTCTTCATCATATAATTTGGAGATTAAGTAATCCTCCTCAATGAGGGTTTCCAGATCTTCCCGGGTAAGATCCCGGTCTTCCAAGAATGTATCGAAAGCTTCCGGACTTCCCTGTTGCTGAATAATTCCCTGAATCTGCTGATCCACATAGGATGAGGAAACGGAAAGATTAAGCTCCTTAGAGCGTTGCACTAATGCCCGTTGCTCAATGAGCTCATTCATCGCACGAATTTGCAGTTCAGCGGCCACATCACCGTGTTGAGGATCATCCAGATCCATACCATGCTCAGCCTCATATCGGTTTTTAAGTTGAAGAATGTACGTATCATAATGTCCCTGGGTGATTTCGTCTCCATTAACCGTAACCAGCACGGCTTCCTCATCATAATCCAAATCATGGGGACCGGCGCCTTCATCGAGGGGGTTTTCGCTGCTGCCCGTGTCACCATTTTCCTGGCAGGCGGCAAGCATAAATAAGGAAAGCAATAAGATTGGCAAGAGCCATAAAATCCTTCTTTTCAAAATAAAACAACCTCCTAAAATATATTATTTTACAGTGTAATAGAAAATTTCTGAAATGTCAATCATAGGAGGTTGTTTATGAAGTTGTTTCGGTCATAAATATCTTTTTATTTTAGCTCTTCGCCTTATAGTGCTCGTACCCATAATCAAAGGCTTTCATATTTACGTCAATGGCCTTTTCCGGAACGTTCTCCCGAAGGGTTTCCTTCCAGATATCTACGGAAATCGGTAGGAACTGAGCCATTATGCCGAGTAAAACCGTGTTGGCGGCTTTACGGTTTCCGAGCTTTTTCGCATCGGCACTGAAGTCGGATACAAAATGTTCATAGCGCTTGTAGAATTCCGCAATTTCTTCGCTGGGGTAGTCCTGCTTTTCCAATAAGCTTTGGGTTGGGTAAATTTCTTTGATGTTGACGATTACCTTGGTATTTTCGTTTAACAAATGTTCCCAACGCTGGGCCTCCAAGGGCTCTAAGCCTAAGATGATATCGGCTTTTCCCGCGGGAATATTGGGGGAGTGAACTTCTTTTCCGAAGCGTACAGAACCCCAAACCATTCCCCCCCGTTGGGCAAGACCGATAACATCGTTGCTTTTCACGTCATAGCCGGCTTTCAAGGCAGCCTTACAGATCACATCGGTGGTCAGCACCAGTCCTTGGCCGCCCACTCCGCCTAACATTATATTAATCGTTTCCATAGTTATCCTCCTTTGAATTTGCATGAATTGTTTTACCGCCTATTTCTGGTCCTTGTTATTCAGCTTCATCTTTTGGTATTCCTGACGTTTATATTTGGCACTGCCTTTTTCGCTGTGGTCCGGATGCTGTCCCTTAGGCTGAATGGCGTCCACCGGGCAAACCTGAGCGCAAACACTGCAGCCGGCGCACATGTCGGGATCGATGGAAGACTTCAGTTTATCGATATTATGGTATTTTTTCATTCGAATCGGAGGACAGTTGGTTTTAACACAGTTGCGGCAGCCAATACAAACATTGGGATTAACGTAGAAAGTATTTTCCTGAATTTTAAACTTCAAGGCACAGGGACGCTTTGCAATCACAAAGGAAATTCCCGGTTTATTGGTTTCTTCCGTTAATACTTTTTTCGTAGCTTCAAAGTCAAACTGATCCACTTCCTGAACATTTTCAAATCCCATAACTTCGATGATGGATTTTATATCCACCTTCATATCATCGGCAGGGGTGTAGTTCCCAGAGGCGGCAGTTGCTTGTCCCCCAGTCATGGCAGTGGTTCGGTTATCTAAGATGATAAAGGTCATATTATCGCTTTCATTTCGCTGGTGAAGGAGATTTACAAAACCCGGAAGTCCTGAATGGAACATGGTACCGTCTCCGATTACAGAAACCAAGGGTTCGGATTTTCCCACTAAGGCGTTGGCTTTCGTCATCCCTTTGGTAATCCCTACGGTAGCTCCCATACTGATGATGGAGTCCGAGGCCTGGAAGGGCTCAAACATGGCCATGGAGTAACAACCAATATCGCCGACAACCCGTTTTCGAAGTTTTCTAAGGATATCAAAAAT
>SKRE01000026.1 GCA_007118655.1 Clostridiales bacterium
ACCCATCCGCGGCTCGAACGCGGGACACCCTGATTAAAAGTCAGGTGCTCTGCCAACTGAGCTAATGGGTCACTTTACTCACAGTTATATATACTAACCGATCCGGTTTTGAAAGTCAATGCTTTTTTTTCAGGGATAAAAAAAAGGCTTCTTGTAAGCAAGAAGCCCACTTTTATTATTTTCGATAGATTTCTTCCCGAATAATGGTTTGTTCCCGTCCCGGTCCTACGGATACAATTTTAATTGGAATTTCCAAATAGTTTTCTATAAACTTCATGTATTCCTTGGCTTCTTTGGGAAGCTCCTGAAAACCGGTTATATTGGTAAGGTCTTCCCTCCATCCGGGAAAACTCTTATATATCGGTTTGGCTTTTCCCAATCTTTTAAGACTAGCAGGAAAGTCCCTCGTTTCTTTTCCTTCAATTTCATAGCCCACACAAATCTTGAGGCTGTCAAAGCCGCTCAACACGTCTAAGAGCATTAAGGAAATACCCGTCAGCCCATTGACCCGCGCCGTATATTTCAGCATCACAAGGTCTAACCATCCGCACCTTCTGGCCCGTCCCGTGGTGGTGCCGAATTCTTTGCCCTTTTGTCGAATCGCTTCTCCGGTTTCATTTTCCAGTTCCGTGGGAAAAGGTCCAAGACCCACTCGGGTGGTATAGGCTTTCACAATCCCTAATATTTCATCAATTTTATTGGGACCGACCCCGGCGCCGACGGAGAATCCTCCCGCCGTAGGATGGGATGAGGTCACATAGGGGTAAGTGCCAAGATCCAAATCCAGCAGGGTTCCTTGAGCCCCTTCAAACAGTACTTTTTTATCAGACCTTAAGGCTTCATGGGTAAGGATTGTGGTATCGGTTACAAAACTTTTTATCTTTTCCCCATATTCCCGGTACTGTGTATAAAGACTTTCCAGGTCATAACCCTGGGCTCCATAGATTTTCTCTAAGATTTCATTTTTCTTAGGAACCTGCAGCTTCAGTCTTTCCCATAAAAGTTCGGGATCCACAAGGTCTCCAACCCGAATTCCCGAACGTTGAATTTTATCCATGTAACATGGGCCGATTCCTTTTTGGGTGGTTCCGATTTTCTCATCTCCCCGGGATTCTTCCTCTAACACATCGATTTGTTTATGATAGGGAAAAATCACATGGGCTCGTTCGTCTATACGAATATTTTTTGCTGAAAATCCGTTGCCTTCCAGTTTTTCCACTTCTCCTAAAAAGCCTTCGGGATCAAAAGCCACGCCATTTCCAATGATATTGAGCTTATCCTCATACAAAACCCCGGAAGGCAGAAGATGAAAGGTATACTTTTTTTCTCCTACGATGACGGTATGTCCTGCATTATTTCCTCCTTGCGCCCGTACCACCAGGTTGGACTCCCCGGCTAAATAATCAATAATTTTTCCTTTTCCTTCGTCTCCCCACTGGGCACCGACGATCACTACTGAAGACATACGATCCTCTCCTTTGTGTTAATTTCATGAATATCCTATCATAGTTCCAGGAATAAATCAACAAAAATCCGTACGTTTATCATTAATATCAATATATCATTCGTATTTTTCCCATAAACCTTATCGCACCCCTATTAATCCCCATAAACTTATCTCAAAAAAAAAAGCCTATGATTGCTCATAGGCTTTTCCAGGCTGGCACATTTAATTCAGTTCTTATTCCTTGATCATGTATGCGTTTAATTCTGCTACAAGCTTGTCGGAATCAATACCATGTACCTTGCCGGCATCTTCAATGCTTTCCATGGTCGCTCCGGGACAACCTAAACAATGCAGTCCGTGCTTCATAAATATTTCCGCCAACCCCTGATCCATTTTCAAAACATCCATTATGGTCATTTCTTTTGTAATTTTAGCCATTGGAATCCTCCTTATTTTACAATAATTTTGTGTTGTTATTCTCATTTAAACCTATTTAATCTTACCATTTCTGATAACATTTATCAACATTCTTTTCATCCCTGTTTTTGCTTTCCTGCTTTTGGCTGTTGATATGTTGATAAGTTTTCACCAGGTTTATCCACATTTTTTTTATGGCTCTTCCGGGGGAAATCACGGTTTTCTTCAAAACTATCCCCACAAACAACAAACTATCCACAGTTTTTGACTACTTCTTGTGGATAGTGTGGATATTTTCTAATCGTATGCGCATTCGTTCGTACTTGCAATATACTTCACCCTTATAAATTTTAAAGTACTCCTCTTCGTAGCCCAGGTTTGTTAATATATCCGGTGTGATCTTAGGATTTTCAAAGGATTCCCAATACTCGTATTCCTTTACAAAACCCAATTTGGTATACACTTGTTTTGCCCGATGATTAAAGGCGCCGACAATCAAGTAAATTTCCTTAAGTTTTTCTTCTATAAGCCAATGATGCAGGAACAGTTCCAATGCTTCTTTCCCATATCCCCGGCTTAATTCCTTCGGATCAAATACGACCCCCAATTCCGCTTTTTTTTGAATCCGTCGGATTTTTTTCAACGTAATATAGCCCACAAGCCTTCCGTCATGTAGAAAAACCCCGAAAATTTTTCTAAAATATTTCCCCTGCTTTTCCCGGTACCAATAATCCCGATATTGATCATTGGTCTTGGGAAAATTGTAGGTTTCAAATAAAGGGTCCTGATGGGTGCCCCAATTTTTCAGTTGATCCACATCTTTCCGGCTCAACCTTCGAATGCATACTCTTTTTCCGATTATTAACAACGGATTCCCTCCATTACTCTAAAAAACCTTTGTATTAGGGTTGTTCGTGAAACCGGTCATAGTCCATAAACTTTTGAATATTTCCGGACCAGCGAAGTTCCACGGTACCGGTTTCCCCATGCCGGTGCTTTGCTACGATAATTTCTGCAAGATTTTGTTTCTCGCTGTCTTCATGATAGTACTCGTCACGATACAAAAACATAACCAGGTCTGCATCCTGCTCGATGGCTCCTGATTCCCTGAGATCCGATAAAATCGGACGATGGTCCGACCGAAGCTCCGGTGCACGGGAAAGCTGGGACAGGGCAATCACGGGGCAATTCAGTTCCTTGGCCATAATTTTCAAATTTCGGGATATGGCGGATATTTCCTGTTGCCGGTTTTCAATCTTTCCGTCTCCCTGCATCAATTGCAAATAGTCAATGAGAACAAGATCCAATCCGCTTTCCATTTTTAAGCGGCGACACTTGGAACGCATTTCCGTAACGGAAACCCCCGGGGTATCATCAAAGTGAATCCGGGCCTGGGATAAGGGTACCATGGCCCGCGCAAGTTTACCCCATTCCTCTTCATTCAGATTTCCCGTCTGAATATTGTTTAAATCCACCATGGATTCCGAGGAAAGCATTCGAAGCATCAACTGCTCCTTTGACATTTCCAGACTGAACACCGCTACCGCATTCCCTTCCTTAATGGCTGCGCTTTGGGCAAGGTTCAGGGCAAAGGCGGATTTTCCCATGGCGGGTCTTGCGGCAATCAAAATCAGATCCGATTTATGAAAACCGTTTAATTTCTTATCAATATCGATAAAACCGGAAGTGGTTCCTGTAATGGTCTTTTCGCTTTGATATAGGAGTTCAATGTTATCAAAGGTGGTATTCAGCACCTCTTTAATCGGGACAAAACCTTCTTTTGCATGATACTGTGAAATATCATAAATGTTTTTTTGGGCTTTTTCCAAGAGTTCGGGAACCTTAATATCCGAATTGTAACCAAGGGTTACAATTTCTTCCGATGCCCGAATGAGTCTTCGAAGGGTGGCTTTCTCCTCCACAATCACGGCGTAATGCTTCACATTAGAGGCCACCGGTACACTGGAGGACAGGCTGGTGAGATACTGAATGCCTCCCACCTGGTCCAGCTTTTCCCGTTTACGCAGTTCCTCCGTTAAGGTAACCAGGTCCACGGGCTCATTTCGATTAAACAGGGTTACGATACAGTCAAAAATATCTCCATGGGCGGCTTTATAAAAGTCCTCGGGACGGACAATCTCCAGGGCTACAATGGTGGCTTCCCGATCAAGAAGCATGGAACCCAGTACGGATTGTTCCGCATCAACACTATGGGGGGGCAGTTTCCCCAATCCAAATTCTTCCGCCATTTTATTGTTCCTTTACATGGACTTTGAGGGTTCCTGTGATATTCGGGTATACTTTAACCTCTACATTGGTTACCCCAAGACTTTTAATCGGCTCTTTTAAGTTGATTTTCCGCTTATCGATTTTGATGTTGTGCTGTTTTTGAAGCTCCTCGCCGATCTCCTTGGAGGTAACGGAGCCGAAAAGACGGCCGCCTTCTCCCGCTTTGGTTTCAATTTCCACGGGACTGTTTTCAATCTTTGCCGCCAGAGCCTTGGCCCGTTCAACTTCCCCCTGCTTTTTCTTTTCTTCCGCTTTTTTCTGCTTTTTTAAGTTTTTTACGTTTCCTTCTGTAGCCGGTTTTGCCAATTCCCTGGGCAGCAGATAGTTCCTCGCATACCCGTCATTAACCTCGACGACGTCTCCTGCATTTCCTAAGCTTTTCACGTTTTTCTCTAAAATTACCTTCATTATTGATCACCCTCCTGAAAATATTCTTCAATCGCTTCTTTCAACTGCTCTTTCGCTTCATCCAGGGAGCTGTCCTGTAACTGGGCACCGGCCACGGATAGATGACCGCCGCCCCCCAGCTTTTCCAGAATGATTTGTACATTGATTTTTCCCATGGAACGTCCGCTGATGAAAATTTCTCCGTCCCCTTTTTTCCCTAAAACAAATCCTGCGGTAACATTTTTAATATTCAGCAGTTCATCTGCGGCTTGGGCAGCGAGGAGCTGCGGATTTTCTCCTTCTTTGGAGATGGAAATGGCCACCTCATCTTTAAAAATTTCCGCTCGCTTCAGTACTTCGCTTTTGTTTAAAATCGTCTCAATATTGTCTTGAAAATACTGTTTTACTTCTATGGTATCGGCTCCGGCCCGTCTCAGCAGTGATGCCGCTTCAAAGGTCCGTACCCCGGTCTTGAATGAAAAGTTTTTGGTATCCAGGGCGATGCCTGCCAATAGGGCATTGGCTTCGATTTCATCGATGTTCATTCGGCTGTCCATGTAGGACAGAATCTCGGTTACCAGCTCACTTGTGGACGATACATAGGTTTCGTGATAGGTAAGCACGGTTTCGTCGATGAAGTCCGTCACCCTGCGGTGATGATCAATGACCACAATATTTTTGGTGAGTTTCAGGGCTTCGGGACACTCGGTAAAACTGGGACGGTGGGTATCTACCACAATCAGTAAAGAGTTTCGCTCTATTTTACTGAGGGCTTCCTCGCAGGTAATGATGTCCCGGCGATAATCCTTCCGTTCCATTACTTTGCTGTAAAGCCGTTCGATACTGGTATTTCCTTCATTTAAGATAATATATGCTTCCCGTTCCCGATTTTTTGCCGCCCGATACACTCCCATGGCGGCCCCTAAAGCATCCATATCCGCATTCTTGTGGCCCATGATAAAGACGTTGTCGGATTGATCCATCAATCTCCGAAGAGCATAGGCAATCACCCGGGATTTAACCTTGGTGGTTTTTTCCACCGCGGTGGTTCTGCCTCCATAAAAAGCGATATGATCGTTTTTCTTGACCACGGCTTGATCTCCCCCCCGACCCAGGGCCAGATCCTTGGCGGCATTGGCAAAATCCGCGATCTCCAGAGGGGTTTTTCCGTTGGTGCCCACACCGATGCTGAGGGTTATGGGAATTTTGTTCCCCATTTCTATTTTTCGGATCTGATCCAGAATTTCAAACTTTTTTCCTTCCAGTTTTTCTAAATACTGGGCTTCAAATCCCACAATAAACTTATCCGTTGTATATTTTCTGAAAAATCCCCGCTGTCCGTTGGCCCAGCGCTTGATCCGATGATCGATTTCCGCCGTGACCAGGGGCCTTCGTTCTTCCTCCGTATCCTGCATGACCTCATCATAATTATCCACTTGTACCAGGGCAATGGCCAACTTTTCTTCGTTGTACTTCTTTTTCAGCCGTTCATAATTGGTAATCTCAATGAAATACAGCATCATGATATATTTCCGGTTCCCCATGTTTTCCTCGGAAACCCGGGCGATATTATACAGCAGCTTATAATGACGATCCTTGATCTGTACATTGATAAAGGCCTTATGCTCCTCGCCCTTTCGGTTCTCCTCCAACAAATCTTCAATCTTAATGTCGGGAACCAGTTCCTCCACGTTTTTTCCGAAAATGTTTTTCTCTTCCAGGGTCTCAATGAATTTTCCGTTATACCAGTGGATGGTTCCGTCCAGCTCTACAATGGTAAAGGGAATTGGAATATTGAGTATGGCCTGTTTTGTGGCGGAATCAATATCGGAAAAAAGACCCTCCAGGTATTTTTCCCATTCCTGTTTTTTCAGGTTATGAACCTTCAGATAATGATAAATCAAGTATCCCAATAAAAACACGCCGAAAATTCCGATCCGGGGATTGTAAATGGACAACACAAGGATCAGAACAGCAATGATGATCAGATAGATTTTGGTATCGGGAACAAATAGTTGAAAAATCTTTCGGTTTTTCATTGTTTTACCTCTCTTTTTTACATCCTGATAGCTGATGGGTTTTTCTCATAGGCTTTGTAACGCTATGCCCTGGAATTTTTCAAGTTTCTCATATCAAATAAGGCATCCACTAAGCCCATAATCGCAACAATGGTCAGTAGAGGACTGAGGATCACAATAATTCCCAGGATTACCATTCTTATGGTTTTATGCACCTTGGTTTTTTTAATAAAATAGCTGATAAAGGCAATGCCCTGTAGGAAAAATACAAAGGAAAAAATAAGGGTAATGTTCGTCAGCAAGGTTTGGGCGTAAATTCCTTCAATAAATTGGGTGGCAAAGGTGAGGATGAAGATGATAAAGGATCCCAAAACAATGTTTCCCGGCCACCGAAAGTTACTGAACTCCGGCAATTCCTGCTGTGCAACCCCCAACCGCTTTAATACCGACGCGGTCATATAATAATTCAGAAAACAGATCAACAGGGACTGGACCACAAAGGCTCCGGGAATAATAATTACCAAATAAGACAGGACTTCCTCTCGGGAAATCGCCTGTATATCCAGATTCTCAAGGGCGCCGATTTGGTGGTCAATCACCGACTGCAGCATCAAAATCAGTTCATCAATAATATAAATCCCTGCTACCCAATCCACCAACTGAACCACAATGAATATGGAAAACACGGAAACCAAGGTTCCCAGGCCTATCACCCGGTAGGGATTGGCTTTCCGTTTAAAAAAGTATCCCATGACCAAGGTCATTGGACCGAAAAGCAGGGCTATAAAAATCGGATAGATAATTCCGGTTAAGGCTCCTACAATTACACTGGTAATAAAAAAACTGAACACCACATACCGGTTCCCATGACGGGTAGCCAACACCAAAAACGGCACCGGCAGCAATATTAGCAGCAGGGCTAAAAAAGGAATATAAATAAAGCTGATGACAAAAAACGAAGAGATCGTTGCCATTAGTGCAGCTTCTATTAAGGCTTTCCGATCAGACATCAAATTCATAACCATCACTCCTGTAGTTTTCTTCTTTTTTTCTTCTTTTTAGTAATCCGGAATGAGATTGATTTTGGAAAGGCTTTGTTCCAAATTATAAATAAAAACGATCAGTTTTATCATTTCATCCGTGGGATGTAGATTGAGATCCTCGTGATTTTTTACCTCTTTTTTCATCTCCCGTATTTTTTCAATAATGGGATCCAGGTCGATGGTCTCTCTTATATTCCGGTTTAAGATTTGTTTTTCCATATTTTGAATGTTTCCAAGCATTTCCCGAACCAGTTTCATATCCGGTTCCACAAGATCCATGGTTTCCTTTTTGATTCCCCGGTCCAGTACCTGGTGCATGCTTTGTAAGTGCTGGTAGATTTCCCGCTCTAAGCGCAGGGTAATGACCGTATCCCGGGTGCGAAACTCTCCATGGATTTTAATCTCCTCTTCCTTTCGCTGCATTTCCAGGAACTTTTCTGAAATTTCCAGTTCTTTCACGACTTGCTTTTCCTGTTCATCCAACACAGCAAAACGCTGTTCTTCCAGTAAGAAAAAATCAATTAAAATCAGACTGTATTTCCATAGGTCTTTCGAGGTTTTTCGGCTCTCCAGGATGACCTTTTGGTCATAATTCGGTGGAAAGACCAGATAATTTACGGCTACGGCTACGATAATTCCCAAAAAGGTTTCAAAGAGCCTGGCCCCGGCATAAAAAATGTGTTCCTGGGTGGACAGCACTTCGCTTAAGTACACACTGGCAAATACCACGGCACCGATGGAGATGGACTCTCCTTTTTTTATCCAGTTCATAAAGCTGATCAAGATGATAATTCCCAGGGCTCCCATTACGGGATTGCTTGGTAAGAGCAGGGCCAGTATTACGCCTAAAATGGCACCGGCGGTGGTTCCCATCATGCGGTTCATCCCGAATTTCCAAGTATCGACGACCGTTGGCTGCATTACAATTACAACTGCAATTACGGTATAAAAAGGGTATTCAATCCCCAGTAAATTTCCAAGTA
>SKRE01000021.1 GCA_007118655.1 Clostridiales bacterium
ACGGCGATTCCGAAAAAGGTTCCGAAACCCAGGAATTCCCGAACGAGAGCAATGGACATTAAAACTAAGGTATACCCAAGGCCTGAAGCAATACCATCTAAAAAAGAGGGCAGAGGCTTATTGTTTTGGGCGTAGGCCTCACAGCGGCCCATGATAATACAGTTGGTAATGATCAGTCCGACATACGGTCCCAGGGCAGAACTCATGGCGGGAAAATATGCTTTCAGAACTATATCTACAATAATTACATAAGAGGAAATAATCAAGGTCTGTACCATCATTCGAACATGACCCGGCGTGTAATTTCGAAGCAGGGATACCGTAAGGCTGGAAAATGAGGTTACAAAGATTAAACCGAGACTCATAGCAAGGGAGTTGATTAATAGGTTGGTAACCGCGAGGGCGGAGCAAATACCCAGGATTTGACGGTAAACCGGATTATCCTGAAACACTCCGTCTTTAAAAATATTTTTAACCCCTTTAATCATTATAATTCCTCCTTTACTTCGTTGAAGAATTCATTAAGATGATCATTTATTATATCCCGAACAGCATTAGAAGTACCGGTGGCACCGGATATGGCATCCAGTTCGCCTTCGTAATCCACATGGATGTCATCCTCTTCGGAAATCTCATAGTCACGAAACTGTTCTTTGAACTCATCTTCATCGATTCTTCCGCCGAGGCCGGGAGTTTCGCTATGGGATAAAAATTCGACCCCTAAAAGCCGATCGAAATCCCGATGGATAGCCATAATCCCCTGAAGTTCTCCCCATACGGCACTGTCTGCCATGGGATAGACATATGCGAGAAGTTCGCCGTCAAGGTGGGCTTCATACAGGTCATGGCCCGCCACGGTAATTTCATTAAAAATTTCTTCAAATAGTTCGGTGACCTCTTCCGCTGTTAATTCTTCATATTCCACGTCTACTACGTTCAAAAAAGAACGCTGCTCCGCAGCCTTTTCGTTTAGTTCAACCTGTTCTGCGGTTATTTCGTTAATGGTTGCAAGTACACCGGTAAAAATCACAGTAATGGCGATCATAAATAATATGGGTTTAGGACTCATTTTTTTCATGCAGGATCCCCTCCTTTTTCAGACTTCATAGTTTTCAATTCTTTGACCGCTACATCGAGAATTGGAGAGAAGGTGTTCATAATTAACAGTGCAAACATTCCTCCAGCGATGAAGATTCCAAAGGTACGGATGATCATTGCTACGAAACCGATCAAAATTCCATAAATCCACTTGGCCTCAGTAGTTTTAGGCGCACTAATAGGCTCGGTAACAAAGAAAACGGACAGAAACAACATGCTTCCCGAGGCTAAACCAAACATAGGATCGGGAACGCCGTCGAAGCCCACTAGATAAAAAACAGTGTTCAGTCCGATGAATCCTACTAAAGGAGCTGCCATTAATTTCCAATCTGCGGTTTTGGTAACTAGTAAATAAGCTGCTGCCACCAGGATTAAGATTACACTTGTCTCCCCTAAGGAGCCGGAAACATTACCGATAATCAGTTCTGTTAAACCGGGAGCATCGGCAGTTCCCATGGCTGCTAAGGGAGTAGAACCGGATACCGTGTCTATTGAATCTGTCATATATTTAGTAAAGCCTCCGGGCAAGGATTGGGAGGACACATTCCAAGTAGCAGTTAAGTACTCGGGAAAAGAAACGTAAATAAAAGTTCGTCCGGCGATGGCAGGATTAAATACATTACGGCCAAAACCTCCAAAGACCTCCTTGGCGAAAACAATTCCGAAAATAATTCCCACCATGGCTACCCAGTAGGGGGTCGCCACAGGTAAGGCCAGGGTGAAAAGCACCGCGGAAACGATGACCGCCTCGCTGACGGGTTTGCCGTCTTTTCGCTTAAATAAATACTCTGTAATAATTGCTGTTAAAGTAACGACTGCGGTTAAGGTCAAGGTCCTTAATCCGAAAAAATATGTTGCGCCGATGAGAATCGGTATGGTAGCGTAAAGGACTTTTCTCATCATGGCCTGTTTCATAAAAAATGATTTCTGTTTTGCCATAAGCCTTCCCTCCTAAATGTAAGTAAAATATCAGTAAAATTCCATACTAATGAGTTTTTACCCAAAAGTCTGCAGAAAAAACAGAAAAGACTCTTAATATAGCCAGTCTTTTCTTGTCGTAGCCCCACGCCGGGGGGTTAATTCTTTTCCTTTAATAACACAATACAGTCTTTATATGAAGCATATCCCAGGACAATATCCTCTGCTAAAGCTTTGCAGGAAGGAGAACCGCAGGCACCACAATCAATATTGGGCAGGGATTCCAAAACGTTGTTGATTTTTTCCAGCTTTATCAATGCTTCGGAAAGATCTTCGTCCAAGGAGGATACATCAAAGGGTTTGATTTCCTTTTGAATCATGAATTTTTCAGGGTCTTCATTGGAAACCTTTGGTTCAGACTCCCGGTGTTTTTCCGATAAAATCCGAATTCGATTTCTGGCCACAAAGGAGTTTTCAACACAAAAGTTACCTCCCACACAGCCGTTGGTACAGGCCTGACACTCTAAAAAAGACAAATGCTGAAGTTTTTCATCCTCCACCTCAGCTAAAATGCTGATCACGTTATCGATACCATCTACGGACAGGAACTCCTTAATGGACAAGGCCTGGCTTTGTCCTCCCAGTCTTGCCCAACCGATGGCTTTCCCGTGGGAAAAGAATTCCGGGGTGAGAAGTTCTTTATCAATAGAATACTGGGGATCTTCTTTCGTAGCGCTGATCTTTAGAAAAATATCCTTAATGGATAGGGTACCGTCCACATTGGAGCGATCCCGGCCCACAGGTTTTTTAAAGCTGAAGGAACGTGCCGGGCAGGTGGAGATATAAAAAGCCCCGATCTCCCCTATGGGAATGTTTTTTTTCACTGCTAACTCTTCCTTAGCCATTTCTGCCGCAATTTCCGCAGGGGAGTCCATAGGCAAAATATTTTCAATCAGATCGGGAAAACGGATCTGAATCGTTCGAAGAATTGCCGGGCAGGAGGAGGATATTACAGGCAAAGCCTTGGGGTTATTCAAATAGTTCTTGGTAAAATCTGTAATAATCGGAGAACTTCGAGAAACCTCATAAACCATATCAAAACCCAGTTGTTGAATTTTTTTCAAAACTTCCTGGGGATCAAGTATATCCTCATAAAACTGACCGTAAAGCACGGGATCCACCAAAGCAATTTTATAGGTGAATTTTTCAATATCCTGTAGCGGATCGCTGACTCCGGTGAGGGCATTGTGAGGACATACGGAAACACACTGTCCACAGTTGATACAGCGTTTATCTATAATTTTGGCTTTTTGATTTTTTACACGAATGGCTTCCGTGGGGCATACACGGATGCAGTTGGTGCAACCAGTGCATTTGCTTTCACAAAGTGCGATGGCATGAGCCTTAGAATTTGGCATCGGAATTACCTCCTCGAGTGACATCAATAAACCTATAAAAATTTGTTAATGACTTTGTTCCAGAAGTTGCCTTTTTCCATACGGATCATTTCAATGGTTACATCCGCAATGCGAATATCCACCTCCGTAATTTTGCTGTATCGATGCTCAACTCCATCGCAGACCAGTACAATATTGTCCTCAAATCGATATTCGGGACTGATTTTAATTCTTGCATCTGGAGGCAGAATCACACTGGAGGTAAAAGACCGATAAGCATTGGTATTAATCGGTGCTAAGGGGGTTATTTGCAGCACGCTTAACCGTGGATCCACAATACTTCCGCCAATGGAATAGTTGTAGGCAGTACTTCCAAGGGCTGAAGAAATCAAAATCCCGTCCCCGCTAAAGCGCTGCAAAAGCTGGTCATCTACGGATATATCCAAATGAACGGTTCGGGACTTGTCACCCTTAATAACGATTTCATTCACACCCATTTTTTTTATACAACTGTTTCTTGTACAAATGGAAGCTTCCACAGGATGAGAAATTTCTGTAGTATAATTTCCCTGTTGATAGCTTTCAAGAAAATAGTCGATGCCGTCGGGATCTACCTCGGCTAAGAAACCTAAATGTCCGGTATTAATGCCGACGATGGGGATGCTGGGAAAATTAAAATCATGAAGGGCCTTTAGAAAAGAGCCGTCGCCGCCTACACAGATAATCAGGTCCGCCTGTTCATCAAAGGCCTCCGAAACTATAAAATCCATATCCTGTAATTTTTTACGCAAATATTTTGCAGTTTCCTGAGAAAACTGAAGTTCATTGTAAACGATATTGACTACTTTTTTGATGCTGATAATGAATCACCCCTTATACTTCATAGATGGTTATTACCTAAAAGTATACCCTTTTTAATAAATATTAACAATATAAAGTCCCAAGATATAGAAAAAAAATTAAGAGATAATCGATTTTTCATAAAGCCTCGGCAAGGTGAATTCGGTTGTTTATCCAAAGGATTCATATTATAATAAATTAGTAGGATTGTAAGAAAATAATTATATTGGAGGATTTATATGCTGGATCCGAATAAACAAAGCTCCACAACCATAACCCATATTGTAGAAATAAATGAAGAAGGCTGCTCTTTAAAGGATTTTTTAAGAGACCGTTACGGAATTTCCAGCAGACTGCTCAGTAAAATGAAAAAAAGTCGGCAAATACGAATGAACGGCCAATACGCTCCTTATCACACCCAGGTATATCGGGGGGATGAAATTGAAATGAATTTTGAGGAAGATCCCAACGCCTATCCCCGGGTTTCCATGAATCTGGATATTGCCTATGAAGATCTGGATCTGTTGATTTTAAATAAACAGCCGGGAATCGTCACCCATCCCACCCGAGGCCATCATGAAGACACTCTAACCAATGGGGTGGTGGATTACTTTCAACGGATAGGACTGAATATGAAGATTCGCTTTGTTAACCGGTTGGATATGAATACCTCGGGGCTGCTGATTATTGCAAAAAACCCATTCGCCCATTTTGATTTAATGAAACAGATGCAGGAGGATCTGGTCATTAAGCATTATTTAACCTGGGTTCACGGCGTGGTGGGCAAAGACCGGGGCGTCATCGAGGGCCGGATTTTTAATCCTGAGGGAAGTGAGGGCCGAAGGGTCATTGATCCGAAGGGGCAGGCCTCGAGAACCGGTTATGAAGTCCTGGAGCGAAAAAAAGATCGAACATTACTGAAAGTCCGGCTTTACACGGGAAGAACCCATCAGATTCGGGTGCATTTAAGTTCCATGGGCCACCCGATCATGGGTGACACGCTGTACTGTTATGGGAAGGATCCCATAGAAGAAGAAAAATTCCCAAGACAGGCGCTGCATGCCTATGAACTGGAATTTTTCCAACCCAGATACCGAACAAAACTACGGGTTCAGGCTGCTATGCCCAAGGACATGGAAAGGTTGTTTCAAAATCCTTCAGCTTAAACAAATAAGAACTGTAAAACACTCAATAACGGTAAAACACCAATACAATATTATTTCATTATAACCGCAGCAGTAATCATAAATAAAGGGCAACAAAAGGAGGTCTATATGGAGTTACTCAGCACATATACGGTAGAACAGGTTCAGGAAAAAATAATGGAAGTTTTTCAGGATTTTCCTCTAAAAACCGAAAGAATCCCTATTACCGAAGCCCGGGGAAGAGTCCTGGCCCAGGAAGTGCGTTCCTTTGAAAATATTCCGGAGTTTCACCGTTCCACCGTGGACGGTTACGGGGTAAGGTATCAGGATACCCTTGGCGCCAGTGAAGGACTTGCGGTTTATTTGCAAAATAAGTTTACTGTGGAAATGGGAAAGGAAGCTCCGGGAATAATCGAACCGGGAGAATGCGCCTATATCCCTACGGGAGGCATGATTCCCCAAGGAGTAAATGCCGTGGTGATGATCGAACAAACCGAAGTCTTTGACGAAAACACGATAGGCATTGTAAAGCCCGTTTCGGATTATGAAAACATATTACAAAAAGGCGAGGATATTCATGCGGGAGAAGGGGTTTTTACAAAGGGAGACCGCCTTCGATCAGAAGACATCGGCCTGCTGGCAGGCCTCGGTGCAGCGGAGGTTCGGGTTTACCAAAAAATCGCCGTCGGACTGATTTCCACCGGGGATGAGATTGTGGATATTCAAAAACAGCCAAGCCTTGGAGAAATACGGGATATGAACCGTTATAGCCTGGGTGCCGCCCTGGAAAGGGACGGTTTTTCCCTGGAAAAAACCGCTGTGGTGAAAGATCAGCGAAAACTGCTGGAAGAGACTCTGGATGAATTTTTGGAATGTTGTGATCTGGTTCTGATATCCGGAGGAAGCTCCATGGGAGAAAAGGACTATACCAAAGAGGTAATCAACGCCTTAGGAGCTCCGGGAGTCTTCGTACACGGCGTAGCCATGAAACCGGGAAAACCGACGATTATCGGAAAGATCGGAAAAAAAGCGGTATTCGGCCTTCCGGGACAACCGGTGTCCGCATTAATGGTCTATGAAGTACTGGTAAAAACCATAACCAAACTATACGAAAAACCGAAAACCGAGGATCCCTATCTTGTAGGAGAAATGGATCGGAATTTTCCTTCAGCGCCGGGACGGGCCCACTATTTTATGGTCTCTATATATAAAAAAGACGGGAAAAGCTATGCAACCCCTGTGTACGGAAAATCCGGAACCCTATCCATGATGAGCAGGGCTATGGGTTTTGTTGTCATAGCTTCGGACGAAGAGGGATTGAATAAAGGAGACCGGGTAAAGGTTTACCCGCTTACGTAACAGAAATAATCAATAAGATAACCGGGAAATTAAATTAATTAAAGATACTAACAAGACTAAGGGGGATAGGGAATGGACCATAAAAGTCGGAACATCTACTTAAAAAGCGTGGAATTTAATGCAGCCCTGAAACTTTACCGGGAGGCCATGGAGCAACGGAATATTCGTGAGAGGGTTGAGGTAATTGATACAAAATCCGCAATGAACCGAATTACCGCAACCCCGGTGTTTGCCCGGGACTCTTCGCCAAACTACAGCGCAGCGGCCATGGACGGCGTTGCCGCGATTTCAGAAAAAACCCGGGGAGCTTCCGAGACCCGACCGGTTGTTTTGGAAAAAAACCGGGATTTTGTTTATATCAATACGGGAGGAGTGGTGAAAGCTCCTTACGATACCGTAATTATGATTGAAGACTTGGTGGAGATGGATGAAGACCATATTGAAATAAGAAGCAGCGCTCCGGCATGGCAGCATATTCGGGAAATCGGAGAAGATGTGGTCATGGGGGAGCTGATTTTACCCTCGAACCATAGGCTTCGCCCTATGGATATCGGAGCCCTGTTGGCTGGGAAAGTGGAAAATATGGAAGTTTATCAGCAGCCCCGGGTGGGAATTCTCCCTACGGGATCGGAAATTATTGATGTGGCTGACTCGGGAGAAGCGGGAAAAATAATTGATTCCAACTCATATATGTTTGAAGGCATGGTCAGGGAGTCGGGAGGGATTCCGAAGAAGTACCCTGTTACCATGGATGACTATGCTTTACTGAAAGAGAAAATTTTGCAGGGGACAAGAGAAAATGATCTTTTCGTCATCAACGCCGGATCTTCTTCGGGCAGTAAAGACTTTACCGCCGATGTGATCAAGGAATTAGGAGAAGTGATAATCCACGGTGTGGCCATTAAACCGGGAAAACCAATTATTTTAGGATTTATCGAGAACAAACCGGTTATCGGAATACCCGGTTATCCTGTATCCGCCTATATCGACTTTAAATATTTTGTTCAGCCCCTGATCGAAAAATTAGGGGGAAGAAAACCGAAACCCCAAAGAACCATGGAGGCTGTCTTGGCTCGTAGAGTGGTATCCTCCTTGAAACATGAGGAATTTATTCGTATGAAGGTAGGAAAGGTCGGAAGCAAATATATGGCTACGGCTTTAAGTCGGGGGGCGGGAGTCAGCACCTCCCTGGTAAAGGCCGAGGGCATTCTTCAAGTTCCTAAGGGATTAGAGGGGTACGAAAAGGGAGCCCTTGTAAATATTCAACTGATCAAAAAACCGGAAGAAATTGAAAATACCTTAGTTTCCGCGGGAAGCCATGATGTGGTGATGGATCTTCTTAGTGATTGGCTACAGACCAGCCGTCCCGGGTCCGGACTATCCTCCGCTCATGTGGGCAGCTTTGGGGGGATTCTGGCTCTGAAAAATCAGGAATGCCATATGGCGCCGATGCATATTTTAGATGAGGCAAAGGGCACCTATAACAAGGAAATGATTCAATCCCATTTCCCCAGGGGTGATATGGCTATTGTAAAACTGGTAAAACGAAGCCAGGGACTGATGGTTCAAAAAGGAAATCCCAAAGAGATCACGGGACTGGAGGACCTTACTAGGGAGGGACTGCAGTTTGTGAACCGCCAAAGAGGGGCGGGAACCCGGATACTCCTAGACTTTTATTTGAAAAAACTGGGGATATCCCCTTCGGTAATATCCGGTTATGACCGGGCCTTAACCACCCATACCGCCGTGGCGGCGGCGGTTTCCAATAACACCGCCGATGCTGGTCTCGGGGTATATTCGGCGGCCAATGCCTTGGGAGTGGATTTTATCCCCGTAGAATGGGAGGATTATGACTTGGTAATACCGAGAAAACACCTGGAGGATCCGAGAATTCTTGAGATGCTGGAGCTAATCAAGCAGGAAGATTTTAAAAAGAAAATTGAAGACTTAGGCGGTTATCAAACCGATGAAATAGGACAGGTTTATATTATAGAGAAGACAGAGGAGGAAACAACATGGCAAAAGTGGTATCCATCAATGTAAGCGATAAAAAAGGGGTTGTGAAAACCCCTGTGGATGAAAGGGTTTTTATTACGGATCACGGTATTGAAGGGGACGCCCATGGAGGGAAATGGCATCGACAGGTAAGTTTACTGAGCCAGGAAAGCATCGATTATGCCATAAAAAAAGACGGACTGGATCTTAGCCCGGGGATGTTTGCGGAAAACCTTACTACGGAAGGGATTACATTGTATGAACTGCCCATAGGCACGAAAATACAAATCGGAGAGACCCTTCAAGAGGTTACTCAAATCGGCAAGAAATGCCATAACAAATGCGAAATATTTTTTAAAACCGGGGACTGCGTTATGCCCCGGGAAGGAATTTTTACAGCCGTGTTAAAGGGCGGTACAGTAAAGATTGGAGACCCTATTAAAATCATTGAAGAATAGAGGTGTGACCCATGGATAAGAAAGATGTGGCGAAGATTTTGGAAGAAATGGCCTTAATGCTGGAATTAAAAGGGGCTAATACCTTTAAAATCCGGGCCTATCAAAACGGGGCCCGAAGCATTGAAACCTTGGAAGGGAACCTTCGGGAACTGGTTGACAATAAGGAGTTGAGCAAGGTGCCGGGCATCGGAAAAGGCCTCAGCGAAAATATCATGGAATTGGTGGAGACCGGAGAGATGGCCGATTATCAGGAGCTGAAAAAAGCCTTTCCCGAAACTCTGTTTGACCTTTTTAAAGTACCGGGACTGGGACCGAAAAAAGTCAAAGTCCTCTATGAAGAATTGGAAATTGAAACCCTAGGGGAACTGGAATACGCCTGCCTGGAAAATCGATTGATGGACTTAAAGGGCTTTGGCAGAACCACCCAGGAAAAAATACTCCGGGGCATTGAAAACTTAAAAAAATACCGGGGAAAATATCTGGTTTCCACGGGAATCATGGTGTTGGAAGAACTGCGGGATTACTTTATGGATGAAAATAAAGTCTTAGACTTCAGTGAAGCGGGGAGTCTTCGACGGCGAAAAGAAGTGATCAAGGATGTGGATATTCTAGCCGCTGTAAAAAAAGAAGACCGAGAGTCCGTGGGAGATTACTTTGCCGCCTTTGAAAGGGTGGAGGAAATCATTGCCAAGGGAGAAACTAAGGTCAGCGTCCGATTGGATATGGGCATCAATGTGGACCTTCGATTGGTAACGGAAGAAGAGTATCCCTACGCCCTGCATCATTTTACAGGCAGCAAAGAGCATAACACCAAAATGCGGCAAATTGCCAAGAAAAAAGGCTTGAAAATGAATGAATACGGAATTTTTAAGGGAGAGGAACGAATCCCTGCTAAAACCGAAGCCGATGTGTTTGAAATCCTAGAGCTTCCGATGATTCCACCGGAACTTCGGGAAGATCAAGGGGAGATTGAAGCGGCGGAGGAGGATAAACTTCCCGGATTAATCAAAAAAGAGGACGTAAAAGGCCTGTTTCATATCCACAGTCATTACAGCGACGGAGTGAACTCAATAGAAGAAATTGTTCAGGAGGCCCTGGATCGGGGACTTCAGTACGTAGGGATTTCCGATCACAGTCAGACGGCGTACTATGCCAACGGCCTAAAACCGGAAGCAGTAAAAAAACAACATCAAGAAATAGAGGAACTTCGGGAAAAATACCCGAAAATAAAAATTCTAAAAGGCATCGAGTCGGATGTTTTAAATGACGGCAGCTTGGATTATGAAGAGGAGATTTTGGAAACCTTTGACTATATCATCGCATCCCTTCACTCCAATCTGAAAATGGATAGGGATTTGATGACAAAGCGTCTTGTTGGAGCTATTAAAAACCCATATACCAAAATCCTCGGTCATATGACAGGAAGACTGCTTCTTTCTCGGGAAGGTTCGGACTTTGATGAACAAGAAGTCTTTAAAGCCTTGAAAGAAAACAATGTAGCCGTGGAAATCAACAGCAACCCCCATCGGTTGGATTTGGACTGGAGAAAATGCAAAATGGCAAAAAACATGGGAATCTCCCTGACCATCGACCCTGACGCCCATAGGCTTTCGGGGTTTAACGATGTGGATTATGGCGTGGGCATTGCCCGAAAGGGCTGGATTGAAAAGGAAGATGTGATCAACGGAAAGGATTTCTCGGAATTGCAGAAGTTTTGGGGACTGAAATTGAAATAAAAGAGATTGAAGGAAAAAACGTCTGCGGAACAACACTAAACAGGACCGCTGCTAAACAATCAGTGCCCTGAAACAACGGAGACATAAGGAGGCATAGGGAAAATGGAAGAAACCCTTAGACATGGAAACTACGATGATAAAGAACAGATACTGGAAATTTCAAAAACCGTGTGGGAGGGGAACGACTTTATCCTGCGAACCATCGATACCTGGCTGGACCCTGAAAGCGGCAGGATTTTGGTCGTGGAAAAGAACGGTGAAATCCGAGCCTTTGCTAAAATGAGTTACCTGACGGCAAGGGACTATTGGCTGGAGGGACTTCGGGTAAAAGAAAAGTACCGGGGTATGGGATACGCCAATTTACTGACCCGGGAATTGATCCGAGCGGCAAAAGAAAACAAACCCAGGTCTCTACGTTTTGCCTGCCATCGAAAGGCCGAGGGGAGTATCCATTCGGGAGAGAACCACGGATTTGTTCGAAAAGGGGAGTTTAATTTTATTCTTTGTGAAAATTTGCCGTCGGATAAGCCCGCTGTGGAGGTTCAAGAACTAACTATGGAACAAGACTCCTATGAAATCCTACAGAGATTTCCGGAGTACGAGAAAAATTTCGGTTTTCTATTCGGAAGCAAATGGAAGTTTATTCCCATGGATAAAGAGATAATAACAACCCTTCAAGGGGAAGGGAAAATTATTGTGACCGAAGAAGAACAGGCCCTCTTGATCTATGATCATGACGATGCCGATTTACGTCTTCTTTTTTACGGAGGCCCGGTGGAAATGGTTAAACAACTGATTCTAGCCCTTGGGAAAAAAGAACCGGGGAAATTGATTAAAACCATGACCCTGCCGGAGTCTAAGTACAACCCTGTATTTGAGTTGTTAGGCTTTCATATGAAGGGGGAAAGGGAAGTGGAGTTGCCGCCGAATGTTTTCCTATATGAGTATCCCTTATAATCTCCCCCATAACAATTACTACGGGATCGAACTTGGAAAGAAGATCAATCAAGTTTTACCATTATGAGAGGAGGGGCTTTAAGGGAAAACCCTTAAAGCACACCATTTATGAAAAATATAGCAAGCAAAGGAAAAAAAAGCGGGAGCCAACCTCCCGCTTATGAAATTTTAGCCCCGGCGGGAAGTCGGGAGGCCCTGGAGGCGGCGGTGCAAAATGGAGCCGATGCCGTATATTTATCGGGGAAGGATTTCGGCGCTCGAAAATTCGCCGCCAATTTCTCTAAGGAAGAACTGTTAGAAGCCCTAGACTACTGCCATGAACGGGGAGTTTCGGTATATGTTACCGTAAACACCCTGCTGTTTAACCAGGAGTTTGAGAAGCTGAAGGAAACCATTGATTATTATTACACCATCGGGGTGGATGCAGTAATTGTTCAGGATATGGGGGTCTTGCATTTTATCCGGAGCACCTATCCGGACCTGGATGTCCACTGCTCTACCCAGATGTCCGTCCAAACCTCGGAGGATATTCATTATTTGGAGTCCCTGGGAGTAAAGCGGGTGGTTCTGGGTCGGGAAATGTCCTTAGAGACCATTCGCCGAGCCAAGAGGGAGACCAATGTAGAACTGGAGATCTTTATCCACGGAGCCCTTTGCATATCCCTATCCGGACAATGCTTAATGAGCAGTATGATCGGCGGCAGGAGCGGCAATCGGGGAAGTTGCGCCCAGCCCTGTCGACAAAAGTACACCTTATACAATGAAGACTTACAAAAAGAGATCCCTTCGGATGCGGGGGATTACCTCCTTAGTCCAAAGGATCTTGCCACAGCGGAGAGAATTACCGATGTTATTGAAGCGGGAGGATTTTCCTTAAAAATCGAAGGACGGATGAAAAAACCCGAGTATGTAGCCACAGTGGTTCGGATCTATCGACAACTGATTGAAGCCTCCTACGGTGAGGATATGAGTAAAAAAGATTTAGAGAAATCCTTGGAGGATTTGACCATCTTTAACCGGGGCTTTACGAAAGGTCAATTATTCGGCGACACCGGCAGGGACTTTATGAGCATGAAAAATCCGGGAAATCAGGGGATCTATATCGGAAAAGTGATTAAGCAGGATCTTGCTAAAGAGAAGATTACCATTGCCTTGGACAGGGATCTGTCCCATAACGATGAAATCCAGATTCAGCGCCTGGAAGGTACGGTCGGGGCCCGGGTAGAGAGATTGGAGGACCGAGGAAACGTGGTAAAACACTGTTCCAAGACAAAAATCTGTCAGGTAAACTTTAAACACCGGGTAAAAATCGGAGAGTCGGTTTATAAAACCTTTGATGAAGTCCTGATGAAAGAAGCTCGCCAAACCTACCATAAGGAATTTTTGGAAATTCCCATAGAAGGAAAATTTACATTTAAGGAAGGGGTTCCTATTCGGGGCCGACTTACCGACGGAAAAGTAAAAGTCCTGATGGAGACCGCAGAGGCTCCCCAAAAATCTACGGGAAAAAGTCTTGCGATTTCCGGACTTCAAAAGCAGCTTTCCAAGCTGGGAGGCACTCCTTACCGGATGGATAACATTGAAATTGATCTTGAAGGGGACCTGTTTGTTCCCGCAAAGGAGATCAATGAACTTCGAAGAAGCCTGGTACAGGCTCTGGGAGAACTTCGAATTCAGCGGCATCGACGGGATATTTCAACAGTATCCGGTGCTCATGGGCACGTAACGGGTCAAGAACCTTTAGCTCACGGAAAGCCTCAAGGGCTGGAAGGTAAAAAAGAAGCGGATCAAAACAGCCATGCTTCCCGGGGGATACACCTCACCTATAGTGCAAGGTCCCTGGATCAACTGGATAAGCTGTTGGAACTACAGGCGGAAATCATTTATTATAGAGACTTTGAAACCCTGGAAGAAGCATTTGAAATGTTGAAGAACCGCGATTTCAAGGGAGATTTCATTCCGGAAATTTACTCCTCCGCAACGGGACAGACCTTAGAAAAGTATAAAAGGATCATTTCTGAAGGGAAAGCTTCAGCCTTGCTAATTCAAGCCCCGGGACAGATACCGGAGTTTAAAGCAATGAAACTGACAGGGGATGTTTCCTTAAATATTCTCAATGATCGATCCTATGGGTTTTATCGGAGGCAAGGATTGCAGCGGTTAACCCTCTCCCCGGAGTTGAATCTGGGACAAATCAAACAGATGAAATTAGATCCCGAGGCTACAGAGATTTTCGGCTATGGACAATTGCCGGTGATGGGATTGAAGCATTGTCCCATTACTACGGTGATGGAAATTGAAAAAAACTGCAATATTTGCGAGAAAGGGAATTACAGCCTGACGGATCGTTTTGATCAACGCTTTCCATTGGTTCCACGGGGTCAATGTCAAATGGAGGTATATCATTCAAAAAAACATTTTTTGGTAGAGGATATCAAAGCTCTTGAAGAAGCTGGGATAGGCTATTTTCGACTAAACTTTGTTAGGGAGTCGCCGAAGGAAGTGGAAGAGATTGTAAGGCTACATCGCAGTTATGTGGAGCCGGAAGTCGTGAAAAAGAGGGAAGTTCTTCTTGGGATAATTAAAAAGGAGGATCTTACAAAAGGACATTTGTACCGGGGAGTGGAGTAGTTTTTCTACTCCTCATTTTGTTATAAAATCTGAGTCTCAGTACAAATATATTATAGTGTATTGGAAAGGCCTGTGATATAATAGTTAAGCAGACATAAAACTCTGATAACTTTCGAATACCAAAAGAAATTAAATCAATTGAAGGAAAAGGCAGGTGTTTTTATGGATCGAACGGAGATATTAAAAAAACAAAACCGGGTTGTGGTACAGTTATTATGGATTGCCGGTTTTTTAGCATTTCTAAACAATCTGCTCAGCGTGCGGGACCCCATAGCCGGAACTTTAATCATCGGCGTGGTGGGAGGACTGGCCCTGGTCATGTCTTACCTGGTTTATACCAACAAAATGCTGCATTCCACAAAATATTTGGCCATTGCGGGAATATTTATTACCGTATTTATCTTTATCGAATTTACACCAGGACTCTTATCCTATCTTACAATTTATATTGCATTATTTATTTTAGGAATTTACCAGGAACAGGAAGTTATAACCATTGCGGGGATTTTAAGTGTTGCAGTTTCCAGTTATGCTTTTCTTATGCATAAGGAAATGATATTCCACGAACGATATTTCGACACACTATCCTTAGTATCCATTAACTTCTTTATCCTGCTGGCCTGTGTATTATTGATTATCCAAAGCCAGTTCGGCTTCAGAATGCAGCGGGATATGAAAAGGGAAGAAAATAAGTGATCAGTAGAAAATAATGAAAAAAATAATTCAATAAGGGACTTGAAGCCATCGAGGATTTTTAAAAATCTTCGGTGGTTTTTAAAGTATAAAATATTATAAAAAGGGTATATACCCAAAAAGGACCATTTTTATAAAAAAAACCGGTGCTTACAAAGTGTTAAGGTGCGGTTATAAAGTAAAACTTTGGGTATGAGTGAGTAATCATAGGAGATATAAAAAGAATGAAAATTTAGCAACAGGGTAAAATACTTTACAATATAATGTATAATAATATTTATTAAGTAATAATATTTACAGAAAACACAGTGAGGAGAAAGATATACCGTTTAAAGGGGTAATAAAAGCTTGGGAGCAAGTAAATTAATGATGGGGTGAGAGATATGAGTAAAATTCTTAATATCGGTTTAGATGTGGGGTCTACAACAGTGAAAGCCGTCGTCCTGAATGAAGGACGGGAAACGGTGTTTAAAGATTATCGGCGCCATTATTCCGATGTTAAAAACACGGTGAATGAGCTTTTTAAGAATATGAAATCTACTTTTGATCAAAAAGAGCTGAGAATTACTGTCACCGGTTCTGCAGGGCTAGGCCTTGCGGAGACTTTGGATATTCCTTTTATTCAGGAGGTAACCGCCTGCAGCAAAGCCATTGGACATTTAGCGCCGCAAACCGACGTGGCTATCGAACTGGGTGGGGAAGATGCGAAAATTATGTACTTTACAAACGGGATTGAACAACGGATGAACGGCACCTGTGCCGGCGGTACCGGGGCGTTTATCGATCAGATGGCATCTTTACTGAAAACCGATGCGGGGGGGCTCAATCAACTGGCCACCCAACATCAAACCATTTATCCCATTGCTTCCCGCTGCGGGGTTTTTGCAAAAACGGATATTCAGCCCTTATTAAATGAAGGGGCCAACAAAGCGGATATTGCAGCCTCGGTACTGCAAGCCGTGGTAAATCAAACCATCGGAGGACTGGCCTGCGGGAAACCCATCCGGGGAAAGGTGGCCTTTTTAGGAGGGCCATTAACCTTTATGCCGGAGTTAAAAGAACGTTTTAGGGAAACTCTGAATCTTCGAGCGGA
The DNA here is from genome assembly GCA_007118655.1 of Clostridiales bacterium. GTDB lineage: Bacteria > Bacillota > Clostridia > Peptostreptococcales > T1SED10-28 > Isachenkonia. The sequence continues at coordinate 16,321 of SKRE01000021.1, forward strand.
AGATGAGGTGGAACTAAAGAATACCCAGTACTTTGTGGCCATGGGCGCCGCCTTCGCCGCTTTTAATGAAGAGGTCATGGAGCCCAAGTGTCTGTATGATCGAATGCCGAATCTGTTTTGCGAATCCAAGGACAGCAAGGAAAGTTTGGAGCCTCTCTTTATCAATGAGAGGGATTATGAAAATTTTAAAGAACGCCACAGCAAAAACCAGGTTAAAAAGCGCCCGCTGTCGGAAGCTACAGGAGAATTGTATCTTGGGATTGACGCCGGGTCGACTACGCTGAAAGTGGCGGCCATTAACGAGGATCGGGAGCTGGCATTCTCCCATTACAGTTCCAATCAGGGTAATCCCTTGCAGATTGCAAGACAAGCGGTACAAAAGTTATACGCTGAAATGCCGAAGTCCGCAACCATTGCGCAAAGCGCTGTAACCGGTTACGGAGAACATTTATTAAAGGCAGCTCTCGGGATGGACCACGGGATTATTGAAACCGTAGCCCATTCCAAGGCTGCGGATTACTTCATGCCCGGTGTGGATTTTATCTTGGATATCGGCGGACAGGATATGAAAAGCCTCCGGGTTCATGAAGGGGTTGTGGATTCCATTATGTTAAATGAAGCCTGCTCCTCGGGATGCGGGTCTTTTGTAGAGACCTTTGCCAATGCCCTCAATCATGAAGTTGAGGACTTTGCAAAACTGGGAATTTTTGCGAAAAACCCTGTGGACCTCGGCACCCGGTGTACAGTATTTATGAACTCCCGGGTAAAACAGGCCCAAAAAGAGGGGGCAAGCGTCGGGGACATCTCTTCGGGGATTGCTATCTCCGTCGTAAAAAACGCTTTGTTTAAGGTGATCCGTATGCGTTCCAAGGAAGATCTGGGCAAAAAAATCGTTGTCCAGGGAGGCACCTTTTATAACGATGCCGTTCTTCGAGCTTTTGAGCGAATCGCGGAAAAGGAAGTGGTTCGACCGGATATCGCAGGGATTATGGGAGCTTTTGGAGCAGCTTTGATTGCCAAGGAAAACCGGGATCCGAAATTTCAAAGTACGTTTTTAAACCGGGAACAATTAGAGGAATTCAAAGTGCTTTCGGAAAATAAGCGTTGTCAGCTTTGCAATAATCACTGTCAGCTGAATGTCAATTATTTCTCCGACGGCCGTCAATATATTACTGGCAATCGTTGTGAGCGGGGAGCTAATGTGGTAAGCAATAAAGAGCCCATGCCCAACTTATATGCCTATAAGTTAAAGGAAGTATTTAGAATCCCGAAATCAGACAAACCCCAAACCCGGGGTACCGTAGGACTTCCCCGAGTACTGAATATGTACGAGGACTTCCCTTTCTGGGCCAGATTTTTTACCGATCTGGGTTATAAAATCAAACTTTCGGGACATTCCACAAAGAAAATATATGAACTGGGCATGGAGACTATTCCCTCGGAAAGTGTATGCTATCCTGCAAAATTGATTCATGGTCATATTGAGGATTTATTGAATAAAAAGGTGGATATGCTTTTTTATCCTTCGATTCCTTTTAATATTAAGGAAAACCCCGAGGCGGACAATCAATTTAACTGCCCCGTGGTCACTTCCTATCCGGAAACCATTAAAGCCAACGTGGATCGACTGCAGGAGGAAAATGTGGAGTACATGCATCCCTTCCTGCCTCTGGATGATGAAAAGCGCATGATTAAGCGTATCCATGAAGTGTTCGAACACAGGAGTATTCCTCGAAAAGAACTGACCGCAGCGGTAAAGGCAGGCTATCAAGCCCTGGAAGAGTATAAAGAAAAGGTGCGCAGGGAAGGGGAACGGGTCCTTAGCTGGCTGGAGGAAAGAAACAAAAAAGCTGTGGTCCTGGCCGGACGACCCTATCATATCGATCCGGAAATCAATCACGGAATTCCGGAACTGATTACCTCATACGGTTACGGAGTCTTATCCGAGGACGCCATTAGCCATTTAGAGCGGGTGAACAGGCCCTTAAACGCCGTGGATCAATGGATGTATCATACCCGATTATACGACGCCGCCGCCTATGTAACGAAACATAAAAATCTGGAACTGGTACAGTTAAACTCCTTCGGATGCGGTTTGGATGCCGTAACCTCGGATCAGGTAGCGGATATTTTGAAACGGAAAAACAAACTGAGCACCTTGCTGAAAATTGATGAGATCAACAACCTCGGTGCGGCTAGAATTCGAATGCGTTCGTTGTTTGCCGCCGTAGAGCAGCGGGATAAAAAAGTGGCGCGGGTCATGGAAGAAAAACCTGAAATTCCAAAAGTCCTGTTTACGGAAGAGATGAAAAAGACCCATACTATTTTAGTACCCCAAATGTCACCGATCCATTTTCAGTTTTTAGAGCCCGCCCTTCAATCGGAAGGCTATAATGTGGAAGTTCTTCCGTCGATTGATACCAAAGCTATTGATGAAGGCTTAAAGTACGTCAACAATGACGCATGCTATCCTTCTATATTAGTAACCGGTCAAATGATGAAGGCCTTAAATTCCGGAAATTATGATTTGGATAAAACAGCTTTAATCATCTCTCAAACCGGAGGCGGGTGCCGGGCGACCAACTATATTGCCTTTATTCGCCAGGCCCTGTATGAAGCCGGCATGAGTCAGGTACCCGTAATCAGTTTAAGTGCTCAGGGGATTGAAAAGCATCCCGGATTTAAAATTTCACCAAAACTGTTGAAGCGTCTGGTGGAAGGAGTGCTTTACGGAGATCTGTTTATGCGGGTACTGTATAAAACCAGACCCTATGAGGCAATCCCCGGTGCGGCTAACACTTTGTATGAAAAATGGGTGAAAATCTGCATAGAATCCATCGAAAGAACAACCGGCAGAAGCTTTAAAGAAAATGTTCGGGACATCGTCCGGGACTTTGACGAACTGCCTTTATTGAATATAAAAAAACCTAGAGTAGGTCTTGTAGGAGAAATCTTGGTAAAGTTCCACCCCACGGCCAACAACAATATAGTGGAGATGATCGAAAAAGAAGGAGCGGAAGCGGTTATGCCGGACTTAATGGACTTCTTCGCATACTCTTCCTATAATAGCGTGATTAAACGGGAGTATTTGTCGGGTTCTATGAAAAATGCTTTATTAGGAAAAACCGCGATCGCTGCAATGGAATTTATGAGGAAGTCCATGAGCGACGCCCTAAGGAATAGCAATCGCTTTACACCGCCATCCTCCATCGAGGAACTGGCCAAACTGGCAGCGCCCCATCTGTCCCTTTGCCACCAAACAGGAGAGGGCTGGTTTTTAACCGCGGAAATGCTGGAGCTGATAGAACATGGTGCGGATAATATTGTCTGCATGCAACCTTTTGCCTGCCTGCCCAACCATATTACCGGGAAGGGTATGATCAAGGCTCTAAAGAAAAGCAATCCCAAGACCAATATCGTGGCTATTGATTACGATCCCGGTGCCAGTGAAGTTAATCAGTTAAACCGAATTAAACTTATGCTTTCCACCGCTTTTGAAAACCTGGGCCAACGGGACTCCGAGGACGACCATGGATTTGGAAGCAGTGTGTAGGCAGTTTGACAAACAATTAAAATATGTTGAAATCAAAGGTGGATGCACCCTTCTTAAAAACCCTGAGAGCCATGAGCTTTTGGGGTTTTAAAAAAAAAAATGAATTTTAAAGGAATCTTTGAAGAAGATATCGAATTAGTAAAGGTGTGGCATGTAAAGAATAATTCATTTATGTTATGAAACGTACAAAGTCGAAAAAAGATGAAACGAGGTGTCCTTATGAAAAATTTATTTAAAAAATTCTTCTCCAACAACAAGGAACAAAAGGAAAAAGTCATTCGGCAAGCAGCGGAGGACTTGGCCCCTTTTGAGGAAGCGCTGAGGAACTTAAAGCATCAAGCCCTTAAGGAACAGGCTATTGAAATCGCCACAGCCTTAACCCGGGGGCAGGTGGTAATAAACCCGGATCCCCAGTGGAAATTCCAAGGACAGGCTCTAGCTGTTTATTTAAAAGCCTCGAAGGGGGAGAAGGTTCATGTCGTATCACTTAATGAAGCCCTTGCAAAACGAAGAATAGAAGAGCAACAGGGTATTTTCCACGGGCTGAATCTTACCACCGGTCTTCTTTATCATGAGCAAAGCAGCGAGGAACGACGGGAAGTCTATAAAGCGGACGTGGTTTTCGGAACAGCAGGAGCCTTTATCAATGATTACTTGAAAGATCAAAAGATATTGGATATCAAAGATCGAAGGCAGCCGGTAAGGTCCTTTTGTGTTGTGGAGAAAGGAGATTTAATTCTGTTGGATCAGGGCACCCGACCGGTAGGAGTTTTCGGGAAGGATGAAAAAATTATTGACAGCATCACCCTGCGCAGTTATTTTTCGAATTACCGTGATCTAAGTGCTTGGGTAGATTTTGACGCCGGAGACCAATCGGAATTTTTAGATTTGTACGGTATGGAAACCCTGAAGTTTTCAGAAGAAAAGGGACTTCAACAGAGGAGGGAAACCCCTCCGGTCCGGATATACAAAACCTTAGAGGAAAAAAGAAGAGCGATTTTATCGGAACTGAAAAATAAAGCCGGATTCACAGAACCTTTGCTGGTAGCTCTTAGAAATGATGAAAAGGCGGAGCTGCTGATGGAACACTTACAGGAAACCGGGATTCCCTATAGCAGTCTTTTATTAAAAGATCGAAAAGATGAAGGAGAGTTCGTAACCGAAGCTGTTGAAAATAAACAGATGATGTTGGTGGTCAATCCCGTTTCCCGGGGTATTGAGGAGTTTTTACCGGAGAATATACATATTCTCAGCACGGAACGGTATATGTTAAAACGGAATGATGAACACATAAAGCGAATGGCATTCAATTCCGGAGAAAGAGGGACCATAGAGTTTATTCTTTCCTTGGGAGACGATCTTATGGATGTGTTTTCCGAAGATGAACTGGAACAGTTCAAGGAAAGTATTTCTGTGGAAACAGATCAACCCATCGAGAATGTAAAAGTGGAAGAAATGATGGACTATGTTCAACAGCGGATGAAAGAGAAAAACGCTTCTCTTCGCAGTTATGTACAAAACTTCGAGTCGGTCATCCAAAGGCAGCGGGAAGTTATTTATTCGGAACGGGAAAAAGTATTGACCGAAGAGGATATTAAAGAGCATATTTTAAATCTTATGGAAAGTGCCATTGATGATGAAATTGAAAAACACACATCCAACAGTGTATTCCCTGAAGAATGGAATTTGGATGGCTTAGCCTCTGCTTTAAGCACCAGTTTTTTGCCGAAGGATCAACTGGTGTTTCAGGATATAGAAAATCTTACGAAAAAAGACTTAAAGGGCCACTTGATTCAAAAAGCATCCAAGGCCTATCTTGATCGGAAAAAGGTCCTTGGAAAAGAGTCTTTTGATTTAATGCAGCGGGTACTGCTGCTGAGAATTATCGACCGCAAGTGGGGGGAGCACTTAGAAGCCATGGAAGAACTCCGCCAGGATATGAACCTTCGTGCAATGGGAAGACAGGACCCGATCCGGGCCTTTCAGGTGGAGGGATTTGAACTCTTCGAAAATATGACCAAGACTATTCCCAAAGATTTGATGCAAGGTTTATTTGCTCCGGAGGAAGAGGAAAAATAAGAATGCCCTTCCTATTATGATGAAATTTTTATAAACTGACAGATCGAAAATTTTTGGAGGAGATTCCGTTGCCTTTAAGCGTCCCTTTTTTAACAGCACCTATCTTACAGCAAAATTTTAACCTTTTGGAAATTTTGGGAATCATAATACTTCCCATGCTCTTTTTTATCCTGTTGATAATAAGACAAAAGCGCCGGAATCAACAGCTGAGAAAAATGAAAGAAGAGTTGGAACTATTTAAAGAACGATATGAACAGGTATCGGACCAAAGCGGTACTTTTATGTGGGAGGTGGACCGTAATGGAATGCACACCTATGTGGACCCTGCCGTGGAGAAGGTCCTGGGTTATACCCCATCGGAGATGATCGGGAAAAGGACTTTTTATGATGATTTACTGCCAGAGGATAAAGAAGAGCTGAAAATCTATGGATTTCAGATGTTGGAGCAGGGAAAAAAAATGAAGAACCGGGAAGTCCGACAACGGCATAAAGAAGGCCACACCGTATATACCCTTACCAGCGGTCTGCCAATTTATGACGGGAAAGGCAATATAATCGGTTATCGGGCTACGGACACGGATATCACCAGTCGAAAGAAGATAGAACTTTCATTAAAGGAAAGTGAAGAAAAATACAGATTATTGTTTGAAAATGCTTTAGAAGGGATTGCAGTTTTACAACAGGGTAAAATTAAAATCAGTAACCCCATGCTTCGTAATATATTGAAAACCAACAAAGGGGAGCTTAAAGAAAAAAACTTATTTGATTTTATTTACCATGAGGATCGGGCAAGGGTGGAGAAAATCCATCGGGACCGGGTAAAGGGCTTTAAAGACAGAATTACTGAAGAGTTTCGCGTGGTTCGAAAGGATGGAGCTATACGATGGATTGAATCCAAGGGGATTCAAATTATATGGAACGGTGCTCAGGCATCCTTGAATTTTCTAGCGGATATTACAGAAAGAAAAGAAACGGAAAAAAACATCCTCCACCTTAGCTATCATGATCAGTTAACGGGAATTTACAATCGCCGATTTTTTGAAGAGGAACTGCATCGCCTGGACAATCCCAGAAATCTTCCCCTATCTATTGTGATCGTTGATGTTAACGGGTTGAAATTATTTAATGACGGTTTTGGTCATAAGGCAGGGGACCGGTTAATTGTTACTGTGGCTCAACTGCTGGACAAAGAGAGTCGGGGAAATGATGTGGCGGCTCGCATCGGAGGAGACGAATTTGTAGTCCTGATGCCCAATACCGACGAAAATCAAGCAAAAGCCTTTGAAAAGCGTTTTCAAGAAGTATTAGCAAAAAAAAACGTGTCGGAAATTCCTATTTCCGTATCCTTGGGATTTGCAACGAAAGTAGATGACAGTATGAAAATCCAGGACATATTCAAACGGGCGGAAGAGGGGATGTATCGAAGAAAGATGGATCAGAGTCCGAGGTATAAAAAAGAGACTCTGGACCGCATCATGCAAGTAGTATTTGACAGGATTCATTGGGAAGAGAGCCATGCGAAAAACACCGAGGCGCTGGCCCGGGTATTTGGACAAGTTATGGGTTATAGCCAAAAAGAAATTGAGAATTTGGCTCTGGCGGGATACTATCATGATATCGGAAAAATCGGTGTAGACCAGGAAATTCTGAAGAAAAAAACGTTGCTGGATCTCGAGGAGTTAAAATTTATGGAAAGACACCCGGAAGTAGGCTATCAGTTGTTAAATACCATCAATGAAACCTTCGCTATTGCGGAAATAGTGTTATATCATGACGAAAAATGGGATGGCAGCGGATATCCTCAGGGCCTAAAGGGAGAAGAGATTCCTAAAGGCGCCAGGATCATTTCCTTAGTGGAGGTGTTTGATAATTTGATGCATGATCGACCTTATCAGCCAGCATTAAGCTTTGAGGAAGCAGAAGCCCTCATCGAATCCGAAAAGGGCAAGGCTTTCGAACCACAACTTGTGGAAGTGTTTTTGAATCAAGTACTTCCCCATATATATGAAAATACTCAGAAAGAAAAGCCGGAAACCTTTTAATAGATGATATGCTCCCTTCATTTGTCCTCCTCCGGAGGGGGTTATTGTTTTTTTAGAGAAAGAAGATTTGGAATACCGAAGCCGAATTTTCAACCTGTTGATTAATAACACTGGATTTTTTCAAAAATACACATGATTGTATATGAAATAAGAGGGTATGATAAATCTGCTATATTATTTCAACAGTATAAATAATAAGTTTTGTACATAAAAATTTTTTCGTAAATAATAATTGAAAAATCGAAATATTCGTTATATAATAAAGTGTATGATTGTGAATTGATTTTTTCATAAAACTTTTTTATGTTTCTTAAACTTGTGTTTTATTATTTTTCTATAAAACAAATTTTCAAAACAAAGTTTAGATTACCGGGGGGTGATGTTGTCAAGGTTTTGGAACGGTCGGCTGAAGATAACTATCAAAAGGAGGGTTATATGTTCTACTCGAAAAGAAAATTAGCAGCAGTTTTAGTTTTACTGATGGTACTATCCAGTGTATCTATGCTGGGGGCTACGCCGGTAAATCAAGACCGGAGTGAGGTATTAGAACGGTATCTTGAACAGGAGAATTCTTTTTCTGAGACCCCAAATCGGCTGAACCCCGATGACTACACCACATGGGATCCGGAAAAGGAATACCGGGTAATCGTACAACTTACCGGAGATGCAGCAATTGAGGCGAGCAGTGAACAGGAAGAGAAGTATCACGAGCTTCCTCCGGGTCTTAGAAAAAACCTGGAACGGGGCATTTTAGGAGAGCAGCGCGGTATTATTCAAAATTTGGAAA
>SKRE01000120.1 GCA_007118655.1 Clostridiales bacterium
GGATCAGTCGGTGATGGATCAGTCGGTGTCGGATCTGATGATGCGGTAAACGAGTTTGTGATCGTTGCCGTCTGGTTCTCATCTGCAGATACCACTACCATGCCTTCACCACTAACGGTCCACTCCTCGCTTAATCCTGTACGGTTCTCTGTAACGGTGAATTCTCCCGGTACTAGACCTTCCCATTTATAAGATTCCCCATCGGTAAAGGTCCGTGTTTCGGTAAAGCCCTCGGGACCGGTGACGGTGATCTCAAATGTGGGTAATGTCAAATCATCGATATCTCCGCTTACTATTTTGGTAACTGTAAGAGAACCGGTTGTCGGTGTGGGTACCGAGGCTTTGGTATACACATTGGTTATCGTTGCCGCGAGGTGATTACCCGCTGATACAATCACTGCACCTTCTCCTTCTACGGTCCACTCATCACTTAAATCGCTATAGTTCTCTGTAACGATATATTCTCCAGGTACCAAATCAAACCAAGTATGTGATTCGTTGGCTGCAAAAGTACGTGTCTCAGTAAACTCCTCGGGACCGGTGACGGTGATCTCAAATGTGGGTAATGTCAAATCATCGGTATCTCCGCTTACTTCTTTAGTAACCGTAAGCGCGCCGGTAGTCGCTGAACACTGATATATTGTATTGTTATCTAAAGTGACAGCACCATTCATTGCCAACAATCGGCCCTGAATTTCCGCGCCGGTGTTAGCTGTGATTGATGTGTATGCAAGGATACTTCCAAGGAAGGTTGAGTTAGTCCCTAAGGTCGCTGAACTTCCTACCTGCCAAAATACGTTGTCGCAACTAGCGCCGTTTATTAACTCAACACGACTGTAGGCACCGGTCGTTAAAGTCGAGCCTGCCTGAAAAATAAAAACGGAATCCGGATCATTCTCTCCATCCAGTGTCAGAGTGCCGGTGATTTGAAAGGATGTTTCCGAACTGTAAACACCGGAAGTTAAGGTCTTTCCCCCAAGTTCCGAGTCAAAGATATTTTCATCTCTGCTTACAGCATCGTTATAGGCTGTCTCCAAATCAGTTTTTGCTTCTATAGCTACCGCATCGCCAATGTGCACTTCTCCAGAAATTATCGCTGTGTCTTGACCTGTAAAGGCAGAACCCGCGTACAGGCCCACATCTCCGTCAATAATCGTCGTTCCGGTATTCGTTATCTCAGAACCTGCTAATACCGCAAAACTATCCGCTGTTTTGAGATCAATATTTGAATCATATGCCAAACTCACTGCCGGTCCAATCAAGGTGCTTAGCAATAACAAAATTATAGTCAAGGGTATTGTTCTTCTTAATCTTCTCATGACGTTTTATCTCTCCTTTTTTTCGTAACATTCACCAAAGTTAAAATACTAATGAATTTGAGAAAGGATTTCCAAAGATTCTTTTGTGACGATCTATTCCTTCCACCGTACCTTGATTATATACATAATTATTATTATGTAAACAATTGTTTTGTTTATTATTTTATATATTATGCAAATTATATATTTAACAATTTATATAATGATTGTTTGAACTTGACAAATAAAATCATATGAAATCCAGTGAAGGATTCTTTTGTGATTTTTAAACACCTAGATGGATCTCTTTAATTTCATTATAAAGGACCATCCATTTTCTTCCATCTATAATAGGCTGTTATTCTCACAAATGAACAGAATAAAATAAATCTTAAATTTTCTATTTTTTCAAATTATTTACTGTATTTTTCCTGATTTCTTTGTTTTTTTCATCGTTGATGAAGGTTGTTTTCAAAATTTGCTTTCGAAACCATTCAGGTAAAACAGAAAAAACTTAAGGAATTTGATTGGATTCCTTAAGCTTATAATTATTATACGGATAAAAAAAGGGCAAGATTTCTCTCGCCCCATTTGTTCGTGCTATTGCTATTTGATAAATCTATTGGTAAAGCTTCTTATTTCTAAATCCAAGGAATACTCCGATACCGGCTAACATTGCAGAAGCAATTACTAAGAACAGTGTCATACTGTAATTACTTGCTTGGCCGGTTTTTGGTATTGCTTCCATTGTTTCATCCGGGGTTGATTCTACCGGGGTAGTTTCTACGGGAGTTGTTTCATCCGGGGTTGTCTCAGAGGCAACGGTGTATACATTGGTTATCGTCGCGGTCTGTTGCTCACCTGCCAATAATTGTACGACACCTTCCCCTTCCACAGTCCACTCGTCACTCAAATTGGTACGACTCTCTGTAACGTTGTATTCTCCGGGAACTAAATCATCCCAGATATGGGATTCGTTGTCTGAGAAGGTCCTGGTTTCGGTAAAACCTTCGGGACCCTCAACGGTAATTTCAAATGTGGGCAGTGTCAAATCATTGGTGTCTCCTCTTACTATTTTGGTGACCGTAAGGGATCCGGTCCCAAAACATGGGGTTATGGTATTGTTATCCAAGGTGACTGCACCGGTCATAGCTAGCAACCGGCCTTGTATTTCCGCATCGGTGGTTGCTGTAATTGATTCAGATGCAAGAATGTTTCCTGCGAAGGTGGAATTTGTTCCTAAGGTTGCTGAACTTCCCACCTGCCAAAATACATTGTCGCAAGTAGCTCCGTTGATAAGTTCAATCTTGCTGTCATTAGCGGTCGTTAATGTGGAACCTGCTTGGAAGATAAAGACAGAATCCGGGTTGTTTTCTCCATCAAGCACAAGGGTTCCGGTGATCTGAAAGGATGAATCGGTACTGTAAACGCCGGAAGTTAAGGTTTTTCCGCCTAGTTCTGAGTCAACGGTATCTCCACTTCTGTCTGCTGCATCGTTATAAGCGGTCTCCAAGTCATTTTTTGCTTGTAATGCCACCGCATCGCCAATGTGTACTTCCCCGGAAATTGTTGCTGTATCTTGGCCGGTAAATGAAGTCCCCGGGTGCAGACCCACATCTCCGTTTATGATCGACGTTCCTGTATTCGTTTCTTCCGAACCTGCCAACACCGCAAAACTATCTGCTGTTCTAAGATCAATGCTTGAATCATAGGCCAGACTCACTGCGGGTACAATCATAAAGCTTAGCAATAATAATGCGAGTGTTAATGGAATGGTTCTTTTTAATCTTCTCATGAATTTTCATCTCTTCTCTTTTTTTCCAAATATTCATCAAAATTCTATTATCGATAAATGTAAGGAAGTATTTTCAAATTTTTCTCAGTATTTCCTTCGCTTTATAATAATCGATGTTAAATTCTCCAAAGTATACGCAGACCTGATCCCCTAAAATAAAAACGCCTAAGGAATTTGATTGGATTCCTTAAGCGGCTAGTGCTTGTTTATTACACCTTTATTCTTGAAGTAAGTGCTTTTAGAAGCAAAAGATTAACCAAAGTAATGGCGATTCCCTCCATCAAAAGAATACCGATGTATCGAAGGGGTTGATTGTTTGACAATTTCAACATCATATCGTGTAAAGGAATCAGAAAAATCCACTGGGTTAACTGAATACCGATAAATAAAATTACAATCACTGCAAAAAGGTATTTTAAGATTCCCGGAACTGAAAGCATAACCTTGTTGCGGTAGTCCAACAAATAGTACTTTAGCACAAGGGAAAGCAATAAATATCCTGCAACAAATACAATTTGGGTTTGAAAGAACAGCGCCGTCATCATAAGAAGTCCTGTCGCTATATAAATGAACGAGATCGGTTCATTTCGCTTTGAAAATAGCACGATCACTACAGGAATGATAAACGTGGAAACAATACTGGTTGCTCCGCGGAACAGCAAAAGGCTTATCATAGACAACGCCAGGGCGATGGCCGACCTTGTAAGTACTTTGGTCTGATCGCTGACACGGCTTTGATTTTTTCGACTGTTAACACGCATTTAACCAACTCCTTTATTTTTCTTAATATACCGGAATTTTTTTTTGGATGTACCGATCTTTGTTGAAAATTTTGAAAAGATCTTTCTTGGATTTTTTGGCTTCATACATGGCGAAATCCGCGTATTCGATCAGATCAAAAAAGTTTTCCGTGTGAATACCGTAACTTGACATGCCACCGCTGCAGAGTACCTCAAGTTCCCGGGACTCTATTTGGATGGGCTTATGTAGTACATGCTCCTGAATTTTCTTCCAAATCCTTCGATATTCCCCATCCCCGACGTTACTGTATCCATGGATATAGATCCCGAATTCATCACCTGAGATTCTAATGGCAATGAAGTTTTCAAAGGGCAGGCCCTTCAATCGTCGGGCAAATTCCTTTAAAAATTCGTCTCCCGTGCGATGGCCGTAGGTATCATTTACCTGCTTAAAACGGTCGAGATCCAAAAAAGTAAAGATTCCGTACTTCTTGGGATCCTTTGCAATAGCCATCTCAATTTCCTCCCGATATTGGTACCGACTGACGAGACCGGTCAGCTCATCCTTGACGAGACGGTTGTTAAGGTCTACGTTCAGCTGGTTCAGCAGGGCATTACTCTTTTTTAACTGCCGTTGTATGTTTACAAGCTGATTGTTCAGTTTTTGAATTTCTTCAAATTGACTTCGAATAATTTCCATATTTTCGGTCATCAAATGCTGATCCGCACTTACAATCAGGCCAATAAATCGATGCATTACATCCTTAAGGGCAGAATAAGAGTCACTTTTACCCACAAGTCCGCTGTTCAGCCCTAAAACAAATATTCTTTTATTCTTTGCCATCATACAAAGAGTAATTGCAACTGCAGGACTAGAGATCTTAAATCCTTCGTCGCAGAAAAAGGCCCCTTCTTCCGAAAAAACTTTCCTCCCCAGTTTCGTAATCCGTTCCCGGTCCTTAACATCAAAAAGATCCTGTAAGTTCTTCTGGTAGGGAGAAATAAGAAAAACGGGATCATACCAATATTTCGTTTGCAGGTTTAAGTTTTGATCCCCTTGTATAAAGAAGGAAATATCATAGTGATCCATCCTACCCATCCTTTTTAATGTTTTTTTTAATAATCTGTTTCTCTGCCCATTTTACAAAATCATTTGCACTAAGGGAGTAGTAATCAACCTCCCACTTTTCCCACAACTTTTCCGTGTTTCTAAAGGCTTGACCTCCCACAGCAATTCTTACTTTAGGGTACTTCTCTTTCACGGACTTCACAATTTTTTCACAGGTCGGTAAATAAAGAGGAATGGTCACAGAAAATGCCACAAAATCCGGTTGATATTCTTTAACAGCTTTAAGTATCGATTCTTCAGGAAGAGCCGCTCCCATATAATAACTGTCCCATCCACGATACTCAAAAATATCAGAAAGCATTCTTACACCCATTTCATGGAGCTCACTTCCCACGGCACAGGCAAGAATCCGTTTATTTTTCCTCGGTTTACTGAATATTTCATCATAAAAACCCGACAGGACGGATTGGGTCACAGAAGTAATATAATGCTCTTTATCAATGGTAATGATGTTTTTATGCCAAAGATTCCCGGATTCTATCATCACCTTTGTAAGGACCTCTTCATAAATGTCAATTAAGGACAACCCTTGCTGCTTTGCCTCATTAATGACTGTATGAGCAACTCTTGTTTGATTTTTTAATAAAGCATCCAGATAGGCTTTTCGAATTTCATAATGCTCCCCATCGTGAAAGTTGAACGACAGACTAATTTCCGTTACCGCTTTTGCGGTCACTTCCCTTGCGATTTCCAAATAGTTTGTGGCCTTTTTCAGTTCATCTTCGGAAAGCAGAGTCTGAGGACAGCTGTTCAAAATCTCAGACAAAATCCTGTAATGATCATTCATATGCTCCATAATCCGATCCCGATCCAGATCCTTCATCAAATTACAAAGAAGTTCATAAATCCACTTGGCATATCCCTCAAAAATTTTCCCGTCACTAAAATGGACCGCGGTCATTAGAAAGCTGATATTATACACCACGTCTTCATACATCAATCGCTTTCTTCTCTCGTCCATTTCCTTTTCCAGTTTCGGGTCCCGCTTAAATTGTTCCTGAAAAACTTTTTGAGCAATTTCCACATAACGTTGATCCGTATAATTCATTAATAAACTCATCGGCACCTCTCCTTCTAATGAATGAGTCGGTTATTCATCATTACGCTAAATGTACCATAAACAACCATTAAGAACAATTAAATAAAGAACACATTATAAATTGGCATTGCTTTCTCCCCAAATTGTTGTCCTTTTAGGAGATCTATCCTTCTATATGGCGACTCTCAAAATTACCATTTTCAGAAATACTTCGCTGTGAACACTGGAAAATCCCGGTAAAACTAATTCGCTTAGATAGGTCTTCAGCACTGTTTAATATAATTCGTCTTCCTCACAGATAAAAATTGATTGAATATTCTAAAGAGTGGTATAAAGTGACTATACAATCGAGTAACGGGATTTTGTTCCTACATATAATTACCTAGACTTCCAATTTGATTGTCAATTTTGAAAAAGGCAAACCCATCGAAAGATGGGGACGCAAAGTCACGAGTCTACGGCGAATATTCTTCGCTATGATTGTCAGGCTGCCAAAATTTTATTTTTGGCAGTTTTTTTGATGGCGTTTTTTAAAAGAGTAATGCCTTATAATCTTAAGGATCGATTTCATTATTATGGGAGGTGAAGCAAAGTTAGTGTTACGATCTTTAAAGATTTCCCGTACGGTAGTATTTAGTTATTAGTGATTTTTATAAAGGAGGGAAAACGATGAAAAAGAAACGGTTTGTTGGATTGTTTTTAGTGTTTATGCTTGTCTTTCAACTCTTACCATTCGGAAGTTTAAACGCATTTGCAAATTCCCATGGCGATTATCAATCAGGATCATCTTCCATACCGGTAACTGCAGAATTAGAGAGTCCATCTACCAACACCCATACGCTTTTACATATGGTATGGACAAATGGAGATACCATGTATTTATCAGTTAAATCCACGCACAAGCTTCAGTATGCTGAATTTAACAAGGTGCGGACTGACAATAAAGATGTATATGAGGCTCTTAAAGAAATAAGTATTAATGACACATATTATACACCAAAAGATGGTTTCAATGCTAATACAAATAGTGCTCACTGGACGGTCTTTAAATTTAATGTAAATGATCTGGGCATTACTTCTGATGGAGGATACCCTATTTTTATTAAAGGAATCGGCGGCGGTCATTATGTTAATGATACTATAATGATCACTGTTCCAAAAGTTACCATCAATGGTGTGAAAAAATGGATTGATGGTCCTATGACTTCTGTAGACATACAGCTTTACCGCCAGATATCAGAACACGGAGAAAAAGTAGATGTTGGCGATCCCAT
Source organism: Clostridiales bacterium (assembly GCA_007118655.1). Taxonomy (GTDB): domain Bacteria; phylum Bacillota; class Clostridia; order Peptostreptococcales; family T1SED10-28; genus Isachenkonia. The sequence continues at coordinate 7,276 of SKRE01000120.1, forward strand.
TAACTTAACCACTGCAAACCCGACTTTTGAACGCAAAGAATTGCCCTATACCGATGTTGCCGGAAGGATCCATATTTACGGGGTTAAGGAAATTGATCCCGGGACCGGTTATACCGTCAGTTATGAAATTGAAGTAATTAAAGACGAAAATAACCTGGCTACAGAATATAAGTTTGAAATAACAAACACGTATGCGTCCCCTCGCATTGATATCGAAGGAGAAAAAAAATGGGATGATGAGGGATATAATCGGCCAGAGAGCATCACTGTTGTTTTGCTACAAAACGAAGTAAATATCGCTGAAAAAACAGTTGCTCCCAATGAAAGTAGTAAATGGTTGTTTGTTTTTGAAGATTATCCCGCAACCACTGCAAGTGGTGTTCCTTATGATTATGCAATCGATGAGCTGGATGTAGCGGGCTATAGAAAATCCATCGATAACATGACCATTACAAATACGGTTTTCCGAGGCGATATCGAAGTACTCAAATATGATGACAACGAAAATCTTCTTTCCGGTGCAGAGTTTACCCTTTTCCAGGGTGAAGAAATCATGGATGTACAGGTAACCGACGAAGACGGTTATTTAATCTTTGAAGACGTTCCTTACGGATCGTACCAAGTAAAAGAAACCCGAGCTCCCGCTGGCTTTGTGGCCTCGGAAGTAATAAAAAATGCAAGCATTGAAACAGACGGCCAGCTTATTTCTTTCGAATTCTTTAACGACACCATCATGGGCGAAATTACCATCCTGAAGGTTGACAGTGACACAGAAACACCGTTGGCCGGTGCGTTCTTTGAGATTCGAAATCACAAAGGCATCGCGGTTTATGATGATGCTACCAATGCCTACGGTGAGATCGTTGTAGATCTTCCTTTCGGTGACTATGTAGTGGAAGAAATCACCGCTCCCGAAGGCTATGTGATCCTTGATGAAGAAGTTCCCTTCTCCATTGAAACTCAGGGACAGGAACTCTCCTTCACCTTCGAAAATCGCTTAATCC
>SKRE01000062.1 GCA_007118655.1 Clostridiales bacterium
AGGGATTAATCGTGTATCCCAGTGGAATTACTATTTTTTATTAATTCCCGTTGCGTTTTTTTTAAGTGTTTTTCTGGTAATGAAATTTGCTCCCGAAGCGAAGGGACACGGCACGGAGAAAGTAATTGAAGCAATACATAAAAAATCCGGGGACATGAATGCAAAGGTTATCCCGGTAAAACTGTTAGCAACCTTAATTACCTTAATTTCCGGAGGCTCCGCAGGAAAGGAGGGTCCCTGTGCACAAATCGGTGCCGGGGTGGCCTCAGTGTTTGCAAAGGTTACAAGGATGAATGCGATTGATCGGAAGAGGTTTGTGCTATGCGGTATCAGTGCAGGGTTTTCTGCAGTGTTCGGAACACCGATAGCAGGAGCCATTTTTGCCGGGGAAGTGATTTTCGTGGGGAGATTCTCCTACCGGGAATTCCTGCCCTCTCTGATTGCTTCTTACTTCAGTTTTTTTATCACACGGTATTTCGGGGTGAAACATTTAATCTATGAAATTGACTTTCTAATTGGAAGTGAGTTATCCCTGACTTTCCATATGCTGATCCTGGGGATTTTCATCGGAATTGTGGCCATTGTTTTTATTACCGTTCTAAACATTATAGAAGAGGGGATCGCAGGGGTGCCCATCAGTCCCTACCTAAAAGGAATTATCGGCGGGCTGGTGTTAATCGGTGTGGTAACAGCCAGCGGTTCCCTGGACTATATCGGCCTTGGAACCCATGTGATCGATGACGCCTTGGCAGGGAACAGCATAAGTCCCGGGTCTTCCTTTATCAAAATGTTCACCACTTCCGTAACCCTTGGTTCCGGGGGCAGCGGCGGAATTCTTACGCCGATCTTTTATATTGGTTCTACCGCAGGAAATTTATGGGGGCAAATTGTGGGAAAAGATTTAGCACTGTTTTCCGCGGTGGGGATGACCGCTTTTTTAGCCGCAACCACCAACACCCCCTTAGCCGCAATTTTATTAGGGATTGAACTATTCGGAGTAAAGGCGGGATCCTTCGGAGCCATCGCCTGTGCCGTAAGTTACTTGATTGTAGGACATATGAGTGTATATCCTTCCCAGGTATTATCGGAAAACAAAACCTTTTTTTCCGATTCAGAGACGAATCTTGAAATGGGAAAAGTGGACCGCAGTGATTACGTCATTCACGACCCCTTTCTTCGGAAAATTATTGACCGCATCAAGTATTACGTAGACAGCAGAAAAAATAAATAATGAAGAATATAAAGAAAGGAGGGGATTGAGTGATCTTTGGTGAAATCTTAATTTATTGGATTGCCTACTTTATCATATACAGCTTTTTAGGATGGCTGATCGAAGTTATCCATGCCTATATAGAAAGAGGAGAATGGGTAAATAGAGGATTTATTAAAGGGCCCTTTTGTCCCATTTATGGATTCGGTGCCTTGTTATTGTTAGCCCTATTATCACCGATTCAACAGAACTGGCTGATTCTCTTTATAGGGGCCGTTATGCTAATCACCCTCTTGGAGTTTGTTACGGGTTTGTTCTTAGAAACCCTTTTTGGGGCAAAGTGGTGGGACTATCAGGATGAAAAGTATCACATGAAAGGATACGTCTGTCCGAAGTACTCGCTTTTGTTCGGAGTATTGGCGGTAGTTGCCATAAAGGGGGTTCATCCTTTAATTGAAACCAATGTCAGGGAAATCCCTTCCGCCGCCTTAGAGGCCCTGGCCTTAATTCTGCTTACCTATTTAACCGTAGATTTTATTCAGACGGTCCTGGAGATCATCGGGCTGAACCGGCTGCTTCGGGACCTTCAGCAAAAAATCGAAGAATTACAGCAACTGGAAATTCGTGAAACCCTTTTGAAGGAGCGAAAAGAAAGACTGGGTAAAATGGAAAAGCAGGTAGAGGAAATAGAATTACGAATGAATATGATCAAAGATCATTTCAAGGAACTTAGAATCGAGTACGAAGCCATGCTGAGAGCGGGAATGGGGCGTTATCGAAGAATATTAAAAGCCTTCCCGAAGTTCCAGTCCAAACGTTTTCAAAAAGGCTATAAGAAATTAAAGGAACGCTTTCGCAGCTTTAGAAGCGGGTAACAAAGAGGCTGGAAGCAAAAGAGCTAAGCAAGGGAGAAAGGCAAAAATATATAAAAATTTCAAACAGGAGATAAAAAAAGTGCAGCGGGGAGTTTTCGCTGCACTTTTTTAAATCTTACGCTTCCATGGGAAGCACATAAAAATACATCAGAAAAAAATGAAACAAACTGCCCAGCATAACGAAAATATGAAAGATTTCATGGAATCCGAAATGTTTCGTGGTAATATTAGGGCGTTTCAAGCCGTAGATGACGGCGCCCACACTGTAAAAAAGTCCCCCAAGAAGCAGGTAGAAAAACCCGCCAAAGGACAGGGCCTGATAAATCGGGATGATGGCCACCACCACCAGCCAGCCCATAATTAAATAGATGCCCGTGGAGAACCACCGGGGAGCATGAATCCAAAAGGCTTTAAGGAAAACACCCCCCAGGGCAAAGGTCCAAATACCGATCAGCATTCCCGTGCGCCACCAGCCCTCCAGGGCTAATAGACAAACCGGGGTATAGGTGCCGGCAATCAATATGAAAATCATCATATGGTCAACCTTCTTTAAGGTGCGGACCCCTTTTTCCGACAGGGGAAGCAAATGATACAGGGTACTGGCGGTGTAGAGTAAAATCAAACTCAGACCAAAAATCGTAAAGGCCAGAATATGCATGGGTCCCCCCTGTTGAATCGAGTGAACCAGCAAAATAATCAGTCCGATCAGTGAAAGAATAGCTCCCGCCATATGGGTAAACCCACTAACCGGCTCTCGAAAAATTTTTCCCAAAGAAATCCCTCCTAATAGATCATTTTCTAAACTTGCTTTCAGTATAACATAATCGATCTAAGGAATATTACAGAGAAAAGAAAGAAATTAATAAAATGTGATTTTTGCCACAGTATCTCCGGAACGGATCCCGTATACTGAGTATAGAAAATGAAATCCGAAGAAAAGCCAATTGAATCAGCATGAACTGTAGGAGGCTTTTTGAGGGTTCGAAATAAAAATCAGGAGGAAATTAAAATGATAAAAAGAGATATCGTTCAGATTGATGAAGATAAGTGTGTAGGATGCGGTCTTTGTATTCCCAAATGTCAGGAAGGGGCTTTAAGAATTATTGACGGAAAAGCAAGACTCAGCAGTGAAGCCATGTGTGACGGATTAGGGAAATGTCTGGGCAGCTGTCCGATGGATGCCATTACCATAGTGGAAAGAGAAGCACCGGGCTTTGAAGAGCATCAGGAAAATCATGCAGATCATGCAAGCCACGAAGACCACGCAGGACACCAGCATCATGGGCACAGCCATGGAGATCACCACGGACACAAGCATATGGAACCCCAGGGACACGGTCATAAAGCGGCCCACCCCGCCAAGGAATCCACCGGATGCGGCTGTCCCGGAACCGCCATGCAAAGCTTTGAAGAAGAAGCGGTAGAGGAAACTATCCAAGGGGTATCCAGTGACGATATGGAAGTGTGTATCAAGCCCCAGTTAAAGCAGTGGCCGGTCCAGCTTAGCCTGGTTCCTGTGGCAGCCCCTTACTTTAAAAACTCGGATTTGCTGGTTACGGCGGACTGTGTACCCTATGCCTATCCCAACTATCATTTAGAGCTGTTAAAAGGAAAAAGTGTGGTAATCGGTTGTCCGAAGCTGGATAACAATCAAAGTTATGTGGCAAAACTTACGGAAATCTTTAAGGAAAATGATTTAAAAAGCATTACCGTTGCCCATATGGAAGTACCATGCTGCAACGGCATAGTCTGGGCCGTGGAAGAGGCTCTAGAAAAATCCGGAAAGAACATTCCCTTAAACAAAGTGGAAATCAGTGTTCGGGGACAACGAAAAAACTAGGATTTTAAATATTCCGGAAAAAGGGTATACTATAAGAGTAAGAAAAGATAAGGGCTTAGGATAAGCCCTTTTTCTTTGAGTAAAACCGAATATAAAAAGGCAGGTGACTCTATGGCTTCAACAAAAGAATATTTAGGACGGATTCCCATGTTTTCGGGACTGAATAAAGAAGAACTCGAACTGTTATCCAGGTATGAAGTGGAAAAAACCTATCAAAAGGGAGAAGTCATTTTTATGGAGGGGGATCCCGGTGAAGCGGTGTATTATATTAAATCGGGAAAAATCAAACTCTACAAAACCTCTTTGGAGGGTAGGGAGGTAACCCTGAATATTTTGGGCCCCGGCAGTATTTTTGCGGAAGTCACCATGTTCAACAACCTGGAGTATCCCGCCACGGCCATGGTGTTAGAGGATGTTTTGGTGGGCATGATTCGAAACGATGATCTGGAAAAAATCGTCCGGGAAAACGGGAACATCGCCCTAAGCTTAATCAAAGAGCTGAACCGGAGGCTGTACTATGCTCAGGTGAAAATCAAAGATATGGCCCTCCATGATGTAAACTGCCGGGTAGCCAAGGTGCTTTTGGATTTGGCCTACCGCTATGGAAAGAAAAACAGCCGCGGGATTCAGATTGATTTGAAAATGACCAAAACGGAAATTGCCAATATTGTGGGCACCTCCAGGGAAACCGTCAGTCGATCCCTTAGCCAATTGAAAAGTGATGAGATCATTGATATGCAAGGAAAACTGGTGTATATCAAATCATTAGAGGACCTGGAAGAGCTGAGTTTGTAGTCACAGTTTCAAAATTCCTGGTAACAGGAGCATGCAGGATATAGCAGTATATAATCGCAGATATTTCCGTTGCCATTAAAAAAAGGAGGATCACCATGGGTTTTTATGAAGATTTCAGCAAATATTACGATTTGATTTTTCAGGCGAAAAAGCCCCAATTGGATTTTATTAAAAAACGTACCCCGAAGAAAGGAAGGATTTTGGATGTGGCGGCGGGGACCGGAAATCATGCCCTTGCTCTTGGGGAGGAAGGATATGATGTACGGGCCGTGGAGTATGATGAAAAAATGCTGGAGGTATTGGAAGAAAAGCAAAAAAAACCTAACCCGGATATTATCGCCCGCCGGGGGGATATGAAAGAGATCCTGGTCTATTACCCTCGAAGTTTTTTTGATACCGTCTATTGTATCGGAAACTCTCTGGTGCATCTTACTACGGTTGCAGAAATTGAACAATTTCTGGAAGGCGCCTATGCAGTCTTAAAAACCGAAGGGACCTTGATTATTCAAATCATTAACTATGACCGGATACTGGACCAGAATATTAAGGGGCTCCCCACCATTAAAAATGAACAGGACCCCAAGCTGAAAGCGGAATTTGTCCGGAATTATGAAAAAATCCGGGACTCCAATCTTTTGGATTTTCATACCCTGCTGACCATTGAACAATCGGGAGAGAAAAAAGTTTTTGAAGATCATACGTCCCTGCTGCCGATTCGTTATCAAGAATTAAGAAATTTGCTTGAAAAAGCAGGATTTACTAAAATACAGGCCTACAGCAATTTTATGGAGGGAGAGTATGATCCCGAGGCCCGTCCTCTGATTATGACGGGGGAAAAATTATAAATTGACAAGATTTCCGGAGTATGCTATTCTACATTAGAATATAAGGAAATCCGCTCACTGAGAAACGGAGTTCTATATACCTTTAAAAAGGTCCTGAGAGGCCTAAAGGAGCGATTAATATGATGAATTTCAATAAAAAGCGAAAAGGCTTTGAAGATTCTGCTGCCCAAAAATTCTATAGTATAAACATTCGAGACAATACAGGTTTTTTGTAAACCTGCTGTTGTCTTTTTATTTTTGTCAAAAAGCGTAAAGCACCTAAGATATTCCATGAGGAGGCTATTTATGAAAATGATATTTAAAGAAGTCAGAGTGTTGGATCCGGAAAGCGGCAGGAATGAAGTGCTGGATGTGGTAGTTGAAGGGGAAAGGATAAAAGAAATCGGCAGGAATTTACGGCGGGAGGAAGGAAAAGTCATCGAAGGGCAAGGAAAGTGGCTGGTTCCGGGACTGATCGATGTCCATGTACATCTACGGGAACCGGGTTTTGAGTATAAGGAAACCTTTGTTACCGGCAGCCGCAGCGGAGCCATGGGCGGTTTTACCACGATGGCCTATATGCCCAATACCAATCCCGTGATTGATCATCCCGAGATCATAAGAGCGCTTGTGGAGAAAGGAAAAACCGAAGGCATCATCAATCTTCATCCCGTTGGCTCCATGACCCTGTCCCAACAGGGAGAAACCCTGGGGGACTATGGGGCAATGAAAAAAGCCGGGGTCGTGGCCCTCAGTGAAGACGGAAAAAGTGTACTGGACAGTTACGTAATGAAACAGGCACTGCTGCAAGCCAAGAAGGAGGACCTGCCGGTTTTGGTTCACTGCGAGGATCCCTCCTTAGTTGCGGGAGGAGCCATGAATGAAGGGGAAAAAAGCAGGGCCTTAGGGATTAAAGGAATTCCCAACAGCGCCGAGGACGTGATTACCGCCCGGGATCTGATTCTCAGTCACGAGACCGGGGCGAGGGTGCACTTATGTCATATGAGTACCAAGGGAAGTGTGGAAATACTACGGGAAGCAAAGGCTAAGAATCCCTTAGTTTCCGGGGAAGTATCCCCCCACCACTTAACCTTAACGGAAGCGGTTATCGACGGCATCGACACCAATACAAAAATGAATCCCCCCCTTCGACGGGAAGAGGATCGACGGGAACTGATTCGAGGTCTTCAGGAAGGGGTCATCGACATTATTGCCACGGACCATGCTCCCCACAGCTTAGAGGATAAAAAGCAAAGCTATGAAAAGGCCCCTTTTGGAATTGTGGGGTTGGAAACCGCCCTAAGTATCGGTCTGACTGAGCTGGTCCATACCGGAATTTTATCTCCCTTGGATTTCTTTGAAAAGCTTACCATCAATCCGGCGACGCTTTTAGGGATCTCCCGGGGGAAACTGCAGGCGGGAGAAATTGCGGATCTTACCCTGATTGACCCGGAAATCTCCTGCGAGATTCATCCGGAAAACTTTCAGTCCAAAAGTCAAAACACTCCCTTTAGGGGAAGAACAGTAAAAGGAAAAGCGATTCTAACCATGGTATCAGGAAACATCGTCATGGAAAACAATAGGCTGAAGGAGGAAAATAAATGATTGATCAATTAATCGATTCCATTGAGAAACTGCAAAACCCCACGGTGGTGGGTCTCGATCCAAGACTGGGGTTTGTCCCCGAACATATTAAGGAAGAGGCCTTTGAAAAACATGGAAAGACCTTAAAAGGAGCCTCCAGCGCTTTTTATGAATTTAACAAGGAAATCATCGATGAGATTCAAGACATTGTTCCTGCGGTAAAGCCCCAGGTGGCCATGTACGAGCAGTTCGGTTACGAAGGCATCAAAGCCTACATGGATACCATACAGTATGCTAAGGACCGGGGGCTGATCGTAATTGGAGATGTGAAACGGGGGGACATTGCCTCCACGGCAAAGGCCTATTCCGACGGTCATATCGGCCTGGCGGATATTGAAGGAGAGAAAATTGAGGTGTTTAAAGAGGATTTTATCACCCTTAGCCCTTATCTCGGCTACGATTCCATTGAACCCTACGTTAAGGACTTAAATGAGCGAAACAAAGGTCTGTTTATTTTGGTGAAGACCTCGAATCCCAACAGCAAAGAAATTCAAAACCTTCCCGTGGAAGGAGAAGTGCTATATGAGCGGGTGGCAAAGCTTCTAAAGACCTGGGGAGAGGCGGCGATGGGAGACCTGGGGTACAGCCGTATGGGAGCCGTGGTCGGGGCCACTCATCCGAAGGACGCAGAAACGATCCGGAAAATACTGCCCAACACCTTTTTCCTAGTGCCGGGATACGGAGCCCAAGGGGCTACGGCGGAGGACTTGATCCCGAACTTTAATAAGGGGGGCAAGGGAGCGATTATCAACTCCTCCAGAGGGATTATCGCCGCTTATAAAAATGAAAAGTATCAAAAGGATTTTGAGCCCGGGGACTTTGCCAAGGCGGCAAGAGCCGCGGCGTTGGATATGAAAATAGATTTGCAGCGGGTAATGGACTAAG
>SKRE01000023.1 GCA_007118655.1 Clostridiales bacterium
ACGGAGGCCGGAGGGATCGCCGTAGTATTTTCCATTATCGTAGGGTTTATCGTATACAAACAGTTAAAGCCCGCCCATATTCCCTTGATTCTAATGGACACCGTAAAGGGAACCGGTGGAGTTATGGCGATTATCGCCAGCGCCCGGGTATTCGGATACTACTTAACCTTGGAACGAATTCCCCAAATGATTACGGAAAGCTTAGTGGGCTTTACCGACAGCACCTTTGTATTGCTGATCGTGATCAATTTATTGCTGCTGTTTATCGGCATGTTCTTAGAGGGGGGAGCGGCCTTGGTTATCCTGGCACCCCTGCTGGTACCTGCAGTGGTCATGTTCGGTGTGGATCCGATTCACTTCGGAATGATTTTTATCGTTAATATTATGATCGGGGGACTGACACCGCCCTTCGGGTCCATGATGTTTACCGTAAGCACCATTGTGGACGTTAAGCTGGAGGATTTTATCAAGGAAATCTGGCCCTTTATCGGAGCCTTGGTTGCGGTACTCCTGTTGATTACCTACTCGGAAACCGTAGCCCTGTTTACTCTAAATCTGTTTAGATAATCCGCCGGCAGCGGCAAAACAATGGCCGGGATCAATGGATTTGCCATTGGCAAAAGGAGGACATGTACTGTGACATTAAAAGAGAAAAACGTATTTCTTTTAGATATGGACGGAACCATCTATCTGGGAGATGAACTAATCGAGGGAGCCAAGGACTTTTTGAAGGCCTTAAAAGCCAAAGGAAAGCGCTACATCTTCCTGACCAACAACTCCTCGAAAAACAAGGAAGTGTATGTGGAAAAACTCAACAACCTGGGCATCGACGCCGAGGAGGAGGAAGTCTTTACTTCCGGGGAAGCCACCACCCTGTATCTTAATAAGGAAAAACCGGGTGCCCGGGTGTATCTCTTAGGTACAAAGGCCCTGGAAAAGGAATTCACCGATGCGGGGTTTGTGCTGGAAAAGGAACGGAAAAAAGAGGTGGACTATGTGGTCCTGGGCTTTGATACGACCCTTACCTACGAAAAACTGTGGGGAGCCTGCGAGTATATTGCGGGGGGAGTGGCCTATATCGCCACCCATCCGGACTTTGTCTGTCCCCTGCCGAACAACGAATTTATGCCCGATGCGGGAGCCATGGCGGCGCTGATTGAAGCCGCCACGGGGAAAACCCCGAAGGTCATGGGAAAACCCAACAAACAGGTGGTGGAAAGCATCGCCTTAAAGTACGGCCTGGAAAAGGACGACATGGCCATGGTGGGAGACCGTCTGTATACCGATGTGGAAACGGGAAACAATGCGGGGATTGCCTCGGTGATTGTCTTCTCGGGAGAAACCAAGAAAAAAGATTATGAAGCAAGCCCCATTCGGGCGACCTTCGCCTATCCTTCCGTAAAAGAGATGATTGGGGAGGTCTAGTTACCCGGTTCTCCCTTGTTTTTTTTCATAAAACGACTATAATGGAAATAACAGATTCTTTTCATCCCCAAGGGTTGAATAAGGGTGAACAAGGGAATCGAACGTCGTGAAGGGATGATCAAATGAAGGAGAATATCTTTAATCACATTGAAACCAATCCGGTGATCGCCGCGGTGCAGAATATCGAGGATGTGGATACCGCCCTGGGTTCCCAGGTGGGGATGATTATTTTAATGTGTGCCAACATTATGAACGCCGGAGAAATGGTGGAAAAAATCCAAAAATCCGGGAAACTGGTAATCATTCATATGGACTTTCTGGAAGGCATCGGACGGGATCAAAAAGCGGTGGAGTACGTGGCAACGGTTCTTCGCCCCGACGGGATCATCAGCACCCGAAACTCCCACATCAAGCATGCAAAGCAGTGCGGAATATTTGCGGTGCAGCGTTTCTTTCTGATCGACAACAAATCCTATGAAACCGCCCTGTCCAGCGTGAAAAGCAACAAACCGGATATGATTGAAATCATGCCCGGGGTAATGCCCACGGTCATCAAACGGATCACCAGGGATATTGGGATTCCCGTCATTGCCGGGGGACTGATCACCACCAAACAGGATATTATGGAAGCTCTGGAGGCCGGGGCCATCGCAGCCTCCACGGGAAAAAAATATTTGTGGGAGTTATAATCCCTAAAATCAGGGTATAAATACAACAGTACAACTTATGGAAATGAGCCGCAGAAAAACAGCAGCAAAGCCGTATGAGATCTGCTGAAAAACTAAAAATGAATATCCAGGCGAGAATAGGAGAGCCGTACACAAAATCTATGCAAAACATAGGTTTTTGTCGTACGGTTTTTTTATTGCAGCCATTAAATTCAAGGAGGAATTAGAATGTACGATATAACCGTAATCGGAGCCGGAATCACCGGAACCTTTATTGCCAGGGAGCTGTCCAAGTACGATCTGAATATTTTACTGCTGGATAAGGAAAACGATGTGGCCAACGGCACCACCAAGGCCAACAGTGCCATTGTTCATGCGGGCTACGACGCTGCGGAGGGAACCTTGAAGGCAAAGTTCAACGTAAGGGGAAACGAGATGTTCGACGAGATCTGTAGGGATCTGGACGTGCCCTTTAAACGGGTGGGATCCCTGGTCACCGCCTTTAATCATGAGGAAATGGAAACCATCCGGTGTCTTTATCAGCGGGGGATCACCAACGGTGTGCCGGATATGAAGATCATAAATCAAGAAGAAATCATGGAACTGGAAGGCAACATTAAAGAAGACATCCAAGGGGCTCTGTATGCGAAAACCGGAGGAATTGTAGGCCCTTGGGAGCTGGCCATCGCCCTGGCGGAAAACGCTGTGGAAAACGGTGTGGAACTTCAACTGAACCGTCCCGTAACCGCCATTAAAAAAGGGGAGGAAGGCTACCGGATAACCGCAGGAAACAGCACTTACAAAACGAAAATTATCATCAACTGCGCAGGGGTCTACGCCGATCAGATTGACCAAATGATCAACGAAAAAACCTTTGAAATTCTTCCCAACCGGGGAGAGTACAATCTCTTTGATAAATCCATGGGCAACCTGGTCAATACCGTGGTTTTCGGCTGTCCCTCCGCTGCAGGAAAAGGCACCGTGATTCTGCCTACGGTTCATGGAAACCTGCTCCTGGGCCCCACGGCGGAGCCCATTGACAACAAAGAGGATACCCGAACCACCTTTGAAGGATTAACCACCATTAACGACCATGCCAGGGATACCTTAAAGCAAATCGGATTTTCCGAAGTGATCACCTCCTTTAGCGGCATTCGGGCCAAGGTGGAAACCAAGGATTTCATTATTGAAAAAGCCGCAGGGAAAGAAGACTTTATCAACGTGGCGGGAATTGATTCTCCGGGACTGACGGCGGCACCGGCCATTGCAGAGTATGTAACGGAAATGGCAAAGGAATCGGCGGCGTCCATGGGGATGTCCTTTAATAAAAAAGAGACCTTTAATAACCGGCGAACCCCGTCGATTCATTTTATGGAATTGAGCCGAAAAGAACAGGAAGGGCTGATTGAAAAAGATTCCCGGTTCGGACGGGTCATCTGCCGGTGTGAAAACATCACCGAAGGGGAAATTGTGGACGTGATCAACAGAAAAGCGGGAGCCACCACCTTAGACGGGGTAAAACGACGGGCACGACCGGGATCCGGCCGTTGTCAGGGAGGCTTCTGTGCCCCCCGGGTGATGGAAATTTTAGCCCGGGAGCTGAATGTGGAAATGAAGGATGTACTGAAGGACGGATTAGGGTCCTATATATTAACGGAACAAACCAAATGAGACCGGGAAGAGGAGGAATCAAATTGTTAAACTATGAGATTGTGGTCATCGGCGGCGGTCCTGCGGGACTTGCGGCGGCCATTGAAGCGAAAAAGAACGGCGCAAAGGACATCCTGGTCTTAGAGCGGGATATGGAACTGGGGGGAATTCTCCAGCAGTGCATCCATAACGGATTCGGCCTTCATGTATTCAAGGAGGAGTTGACGGGCCCGGAGTATGCGGAGCGTTTTATTCAGGAACTGAAGGATATGGGCATAGAATATAAACTGGATACCATGGTATTGGAGGTATCCCGGGACAAAAAGATTAGGGCTATGAACCGGGAGGAAGGGATATTAAATATCCATGCAAAGGCCGTAGTGCTGGCCATGGGATGCCGGGAGCGAACCCGGGGGGCCATCAGAATTCCGGGAACCCGGCCCGCAGGGGTCATGACCGCGGGCACCGCCCAGCGATTTGTCAACATGGAAGGCTATATGACCGGGAAACGGGTGTTGATTCTCGGCTCCGGTGATATCGGACTGATTATGGCAAGAAGACTTACCCTGGAGGGGGCAGAAGTCCTGGGAGTGGCGGAATTGATGCCCTTTTCCGGCGGCCTGAACCGAAACATCGTACAGTGTTTGGAAGACTATGATATTCCCCTGTATCTGCAGCATACGGTGGTGGACATTGAAGGGAAGGACCGGGTAGAGGCGGTAACCATTGCCCAGGTGGACGACCGGTATAAGCCGATCAAGGGCACGGAGAAGCGGTTTGACTGTGATACCCTGCTACTCTCCGTAGGACTGATCCCGGAAAACGAACTGTCGAAATCCGCAGGAATCACCTTGGATAGAATCACCGCCGGACCCAACGTGAATGAAGCCATGGAGACCAGTGTGGAAGGCATCTTTGCCTGCGGTAACGTGGTTCACGTCCATGATTTGGTGGACTGGGTGACGGAGGAAAGTCGAAAAGCCGGCAGAAATGCCGCCCGATACGTATCGGGAGCCCTGAAAAATACGGGAAACAAGATTTCCGTTCAGGGGATCAAGGGAGTTCGCTATGTAGTGCCCCAGGAAATTCGACCGGAAAATTTAACCGGGAAAACCGAATTTATGATGCGGGTGGACGGGGTTTATCAAAACGTAAAACTGGTGGCCAAAATCGGCGAGGAAGTCATTCGAAGCGTGAAAAGGCGGCATGTGGCTCCGGGAGAGATGGAAAACCTGATGCTGGACCTTGGAAATATCGATCCGAAAAATCTTAACAACCTGACCATTGAGTTGGTTCAAGAGGAGGGTGCCTAATGGAAAAAAAGGAAATGATCTGTATTGTTTGTCCCGTGGGGTGTCATATGGAAGTCGTCAGGGACGGAAAGTCCAAGGACGGCTACGAAGTAAGCGGAAACCAATGCCTTAGGGGAAAGGTATACGGAGTTAAAGAAATGAGCAATCCCACAAGAGTGCTGACCACCACGGTAAAAATCCGGGAGGGAAAACTTCCCAGATTGCCGGTGACCACGAAGGGAGCCATTCCAAAGGGAATGATGATGGAAGCGATGAAAACCATCAATCAGGTGGAAGTAAAAGCCCCGGTAAAGGTGGGGCGGGTCATCATTAAAAATCTTCTGAACACGGGAGTGGATGTGGTAGCAACCCGCAGCATGGAAGAGGAAGCCCGGTCCCAATCTCAAAAGGTCAGTTGAAATCATCGATCAAATATCAGCCAAAGGATCAGCGGGCATATCTGTTGGGACCTGAGCTGAGATGAAAGGCGGCAAAAGAAAATGTTAAGTACTCCGGAACTGATTTTACGATTGATTCTATCCGCCATAGCAGGGGGGATAATCGGGGTGGAGCGGGAAGCCAACAACCGCCCCGCGGGTCTAAGAACCCACGTATTGGTTACCCTGGGATCCACCTTGATTATGACCATCTCCATGTACGGATTTGACGGATTCGGACCCGGCGGCGAAGGGGGAGACCCGGCCCGGCTGGCGGCCCAGGTTGTAAGCGGGATCGGCTTTTTAGGTGCGGGAACGATTTTACGGACAGGGAACAATATCAGCGGTCTGACCACGGCGGCCAGTATCTGGGTCTGCGGCGGAATCGGCCTTGCCATCGGCAACGGATACTACGCCGGGGGGATTGCCACCACTTTGATTGTTCTGTTTACCCTAAAGGGCCTCAGCGCCACGGAAAACCATCTCTTTAAAGTGAAGTACAAGGAACTGGTGGTTTATTCCAAGGAACGGCCGGGGCTCCTGGGAGAACTGGGTCAGATTATGGGAAAAAACAATATTGTGATCAAGGACATCAAGGTAATGTCGGATCAGGACATCTCCGATGATGCCCGGGATATTGTGGTTCGCTTTCGGGTAAAACTTCCTTCCAAGTTTTATAATGACCGTTTTTTCATCGAAGTTATGGCGGTTCGCGGGGTGCATCATGCCTCCTGGGAAAGTGATTTCTAAAAACGACTTCGGGTATACATAAAAAAACAGGGAAAGACAGAGAGACAGGGAGGAGACAAGGGGACGAGAGGGGACGAGAGGACGGAGGGACAGGGGGACGGAGTAATTGTCCACCCCGGTCAATCCGGTGACAATTACTCCGTCCCCCTGTCCGCCCCCTGTCCGCCCCCTGTCCGTCTCCCTTGCCCGCCTCACGATATCCAACGGAACAGGAGGATGAAGACGATGGACCAAGAGGTGCATGAGTATATTGAAAACCTGCTGAAGCATATGGAACAGGCCTTTTACAGCATCGGCGAGAAGCTTTTGTATCTGGAGAAGGAGGATACCCTGGAGCCCCTTTTGGACGTGCTGATGCCCTATAAAAAGGTAATGCAGGCCCTGGAACCGGAGCTGGATCAATTGGACGCCAAACGAAAAACCATCCTGAAACGAGCCGCGGAGAAGCTGGAGGGAAAACTTCGAAGACTGATTGCGGAGCAGGGACAGTTTACCAAACAAAAGCTGTTTAATTATTATAATCTTGAGCTGGAACCCGCCTTTGCCGCTTGGAAAAAAGCGGTGGAGAAGGTTCTTCCCAACTAAAAAGCGAGCCCCAATCAGGCTCGCTCTTTTGATGGAATCCTTATCTCACAGTTTTTTTAACCCGTCACACTGGGGATATAATCTTCCCGGAATTGAGATTCATACAGTTTTCGGTATTCCCCTTCCTTGGCCATTAAGACCCCGTGGGTCCCCTCTTCGATGATGCCCTCTTCCGTCAGGACAATAATCCGGTCGGCATCTTTGATGGTGGAAAGGCGATGGGCGATGGCAACCGTGGTTCGGTCCCTGGAAAGCTCCCGAAGGGCCTTTTGGATGATCCGTTCGGTTTCATTATCCAGGGCGGAGGTGGCCTCATCCAGCAGCAGAATTGCGGGGTTCTTCAGGAAGATCCGGGCAATGGCCAGACGCTGTTTCTGTCCCCCGGAGAGTTTTACTCCCCGCTCGCCGATATAGGTATCGAATCCGCTTTGCAGCTTCATAATAAAATCGTAGGCATGGGCTTTTTTCGCCGCATCGATGATCTGCTCATCGGTGGCCTCGATGTTTCCGTAGGTGATGTTATCCTTTACGCTCCCGGAAAATAAGAACACGTCCTGCTGTACGATGCCGATATTTTCCCGCAGGGATTTTTGGGTAAAGTCCCGAATGTCCCTGCCGTCGATCTTAATGGCACCCTTTTCCACCTCGTAAAACCGGGGAATCAGATTGCAAAGGGTGGTTTTCCCTCCGCCGGACCTGCCCACGATGGCCAGGGTCTCTCCCGCCCGGATTTTCAGATTGATATCTTCCAGGACCCCCTGGTCGGAACCGTAGTTGAAAGTCACCCGGTCAAAATCAATATCCCCCTTGACGTTGGTCAGCTCCAGGGCATTTTTCTGATCCTGAATGTCCGGGTTGATCTGCAGGGTATCATAGAACCGCTGAAAGCCCGACATTCCTTTCTGGTAGTTCTCAATTAAGGCGGTAATCCGACGAATCGGCTGCATAAACATGGAGACGAACAGCAAAAATCCTACCAATTGTCCCGTCTGCATCTGACCGTTATAAATGAACAGCCCGCCCGCCACCAAAACCAATAGATGAATCAGGTTGGAAAACAGATGAATGCCGGCGAAAAATTCCGCCATCACCTTAAAGGCCCCTTCCCGGGCATTTTTAAAGTTTTTATTTCCCACAGCGAATTTTGCCTCTTCAAAATGTTCATTGGCAAAGGATTTTACCACCCGGACCCCGGATATGC
>SKRE01000132.1 GCA_007118655.1 Clostridiales bacterium
ACCAGTGTCCGGTGATTATTATGTCCGATGCCCTTCGAAGTCTTTCCTATGAAAACATTGAAGAATTGGATTTTGATCAGATCACCATTAATCGTGGAAAAATAATGATGGAAGAAGATCTTGAGGATGGAACCGATTCCTTTTCCCGGTATGGTAATACGGAGGATCATATCTCAAAAAGAGTTTTCCCCGGAATGAAACATGGATTTCACCATACCACGGGCCTTGAACACGGAGAATATGGTTTTCCCATCCGTCCAAAGGATGACCAGCGGGGACTGACGGAAAAACGGATGAACAAGCTGGAACCCTTAGAACAGAACAAGGGCATTCGGATGTATCAGGAAAAAGATAATAGGATTTTATTCTTAGGCTACGGCTCCACTTTTGGGGTATTGCAGCAGGGAGTTAAAAAGATGGACCGGGTAGTGGATTACGGAGCCGTTAAGCAAATCAAACCCCTGCCTATCGTACAGCTCAAAAAACTTCTGGAGCATTACGATACCGTTGTGATTGTGGAGAATAACTACACCGCCCAGCTTCGAAAGATCATCCAATCAGAGATCGGCTACCACCATAAATTGGATTCCCTGCTATCCTACAACGGTGACGGATTTCTGATTGAAGAAATTAAAGACAAAATAAAGGAGCTGATCTAATGGCAAAGTATCAAGATTACAGTAATGGAATCGAACCCACCTGGTGTAAAGGTTGTGGAGACTTTTCAGTACTTCGCTCCTTGCAGGTAGCCGCAGCGGAACTGGAAATACCAAGGGAAAATCTTATGGTGGTTTCAGGTATCGGATGCTCCGGCAGGATTTCCGGGTACATGGATTCCTACAGTTTTCATGGTGTGCATGGCAGGGTCCTGCCCATCGCCCAGGGCATTAAGCTGGCAAATAACGACTTAACGGTGATTGCCGCCGGCGGTGACGGAGACGGGTTTGCCATTGGTGCGGGACACTTCATTCATGGCACAAAACGTAACGTAAATATGACTTATATTGTGATGAACAATCAAATTTACGGGTTGACGAAGGGCCATACCTCCCCTGTAAGTGAGCAGGGTTTCAAAACTCCCAGTACTCCCAAGGGCAGTGAAGATCTGCCCCTGCAACCGGGACTAATGAGCTTGGCGGCGGGAGCTACTTTTTTAGCCCAGGGTTTTTCCGGATATCAGGAGGAACTAATTGAAGTCATCAAAAGAGGGATCGAACATAAAGGTTTTTCCTTTATTAATATCTTCAGCCCCTGTATCACCTTTAATAAAACCAACACCTATCAGTGGTTTCGAAAACACCTGACCTCCGTCTCCGAGGAGGAAGGGTACAGTCGGGAAGATTATCAGGGGGCGATGAAAAAACTTCTGGAAACAAAGGGTCTCGTAACCGGAGTACTGTATGAGAATAAAGATAGAGAAAAAAAGGATGAAATTTCAATAAAAGAATCCCCCATGGCACTGGAAAGAGAAGAGTTTCAAAAGTTGTTTGCTCGTCTCTAGTAACGTAAATAAATCAAAATAGAAGTATAGAATAAAAAGATCGGGTGAGGAAATGAAGGAAGGACGATACTATGAAAAACTTAATGGGGGCCGACTGCAATGTAGACTTTGTCCCCATTTATGCAAAATCAACAAAGAAAATGTGGGAAAATGCGGCGTCAGAAAAAATAAAAACGGAGAATTGATCAGTCTTAACTATGGAAAAATAAGCGGTCTTCATTTGGATCCCATTGAGAAAAAACCCATTCATTTTTACTTGGAAGGCACACAAACTCTTTCCGTGGGAAGTTTCGGCTGTAATTTCCGGTGCCCCTTTTGTCAGAATCATATAATAGCCAAATCAATACCGCCCACCAGAAGGATGAGTCCAAAAGAGATTGTGGAGGAAGCGGTAAGAAAAGGGGTCCCTTCTATATCCTACACGTATAATGAGCCCACGGTTTTTTATGAAATGGTGCTGGAAACAGCGAAGCTGGGAAAGAAGAGGGGACTCAAGAATATTTTAGTGACAAATGGGTATATTGAAAAGGAGCCCTTAGAAGAATTGATTCCTTTTATTGACGGCGCAAATGTGGATTTAAAAGGGTTTAATCCCCAAATATATCAGGAGGTTTTTGGAGGAGATCTGGACGTGGTAAAGCGTAACATAGCGTACTTCCATCAAAACCTTCACTTGGAGATTACCACCTTAGTCGTAACCGGAATTAATGACCGAAAAGAGGAATTGACAGGTCTTTTCCATTGGCTGGCCTCCATCAGCCCGGAAATTCCCTTGCATCTTAATCGGTATTATCCAAGTTATCAATATCATGCAGATCCCACGGATATCGACTTTTTACTGGAGATGAAAGGGGAAGCGGAGAAAGTTTTAAACAGAGTTCGCTGCGGCAACTTCTAAAGGAGGAAAAAAAATGGGACAGTTACAAGGGATGTTTATCGTCCCCCATCCCCCGATTCTTATTTCGAAACTTGGAAAGGGCAGGGAAAAAGAAGCGCAAAAAACCCTTAAGGGAATAGAGGGGATCGTAAAAAAAATCAAAGGGATTAATCCTGATACATTGGTTCTGATTACCCCCCACGGAGAAGTCCATCAAAACCATCTGGCATTTCTTGATGGAGAAGAGGCAACAGGAAATTTAGGGGAATTCGGACATGAAGAGATGGAAATCACGAAAAAACTGGATACCTTAAGTATTCAACGCCTGAAGGATGGATTTACAGCAGCCGATCTTCCCGGAGTATTTATCGAAGGATCATTGGACCATGGAGCCTTCGTTCCTCTATATTTTATTGAAAAAGAGGTTGCGGATACCAAACTTATTCATATTTCCATTGGAATGCTGGAGTTAAAAGCGTTATATGATCTGGGGATGCGAATTAAAGAGATTTTGGAAGAAGGAGAAGGAACCTTTGCCTTGCTTGTCAGCGGAGATCTTTCTCACCGTTTAAAAGAGGATGGTCCTTACGGCTACGATCAAAGAGGAGTGGAGTTTGATCTGCGCATTGTGAATGCTATTAAACGGTGCAACGTTCTGGATATTATGAATATGCCAAAGGAGATCTACGGTCCTGCGGGTGAGTGCGGTCTTAGACCAATCGTTCTTGGTTTTGGAATGCTTGGAGAGGGAAAAATGACATCTCAGGTGCTGTCCTATGAAGGGCCTTTCGGCGTTGGGTATATGAATGCCTGGGTTCAAAAAATCTGATCAAAGGGGAGGATGTCATGCAACCGTCAAATCTTTATGCAAAGCTTGCCTTAAGAGCTATTGAAGAAAAGATTAATAGTGGCCGGACCTTGATATTTGACGAGTATAAAGAAGAAATTGAGGATCCTGAGTGGATCAGGAAAGTGGAAGGGCTAAAGGCCGGAGCTTTTGTATCGCTATACAAAGCGGAGGAACTCCGGGGATGTATCGGTACGGTAGAACCCATGGAAAACCATGTAGGCGAAGAGATCATTAAAAATGCTGTGGAAGCTGCGTTTTTTGATCCTCGATTTGTACCGGTTGAAAAAGACGAGTTGGAACAACTATCCATCAGTGTGGATATCTTAAAGGAGAAGGAACCGGTAGAAACCATGGAAGACCTCGATCCCGGGAAATATGGCATAGTGGTGGAACATGAAGGCAAAAGAGGACTCCTGTTGCCGAATCTTGAAGGGGTGGACACCCCGGATAAACAGCTGGATATTGCGGCTAAAAAAGCCGGCATTATGGAAGGGGAAAAAATGAAGGTATACCGATTTGAAGTTCTTCGCTATCATTAATCGAAAAAGGCAAGGTAGAGGAGGGAGAGGGATGGGTAAACACTTAATCATCATGGGATTAATTTCAATTTTGATGTTCAGTCTCACTGCCTGCGGTCCGGGGAACGGAAATGGAGAAGACCCGGAAGAAACCACAGGAGTCGATCAGCCTCAACCGGTGCCTGGGGACCCCGCTGATGATGAAGATGACAATGGAAATGAGACAGGCACGGAGATATATACAGTAGAAGCAAGATTGATCGGTCTCGCGGATTCCAACTCTGCAGAGTTGGAAATAATTGAATCCGAAGAGTATCATTTTGAGCAGGAGCTGAATGTATTCCGCTTTGGGGAAGAGGTAATCGTGGATTTCAACGAAGGAGTATATGATGTGGATGAGATTCTTACCTTGTATATAACCATAGAACAGGGGGAAGACTATAATATCTATACGATTGAGCGGGCACAAACCAGTAATTAAAAGCTTACCCTTCGGTAGGCTTTTTCATTTTCATATACCCGGTGCAATGGTATAATAAGAACAGGAAAATTCAAAAGCATTTTATGGAAAGGAAGGTCATCATGAACCGAATCGAAAAAATCAGCAACGAGGATCCGAAAAAATTTTATGATTACGTCAATCATAAGCTGCAAGGACTGATTGCAGAGGAAAAGGACTGGCTGGCGAATTTATCCAATGCTTCCGGGTTATTATATCTGCTGATGGACAATATTAATTGGGCAGGATTCTATCTTTACAAAGAAGAGGAACTGATTCTCGGCCCCTTTCAGGGAAAGCCGGCCTGTACCCGTATTGAGATTGGCAGCGGAGTCTGCGGAACGGCGGCGAACACCTTTGAAACCCAGGTGGTGGAAGATGTAAATCTTTTTCCCGGGCATATCGCCTGTGATCCTGATTCCCAATCGGAGATTGTGGTGCCCATGATTCGAAATGGAAAACTTTTAGGGGTACTGGACATTGACAGTCCTGTGAAAAATCGTTTTAACGAAGTGGATCGTAAATTTTTGGAACAATTTGTAGAAATATTGCTGGAGCACACAGCGATTCCCTTAAGCTATTAAAGTAGGAGATGAGTAGGATGAAAGAGCAAAACATAGCAAGAATTCTCGAAGAGGTCAAACAGGGCTCCATAGAGATATCCCAGGCCATGGAACAGTTAAAAGATCTTCCCTTTAAAGATTTAGGCTATGCAAAAATTGACCACCACCGGGAAATTCGAAACGGTTATCCTGAAGTCATTTTTTGTGAAGGAAAAGAGCTGGATCATATTGTAGGGATTGTACAACATATGCTTGAAAGTGAAATCAATATATTTCTGACCCGGGCTTCCAAAGAGGTTTACGAAGCCCTTAAAGAGCTTACGGAAGATTTGGAATATCACCCGATACCGGGAATTATTGTGGTAAAAAAACAAAAGATCGAAAAATCTCAGGCCGTGATTCTTGTGGCGACGGGAGGCACTGCGGATATTAAAGTTGCCGAGGAAGCGGCGCTGACTGCGGAGATTTTAGGAAATACCGTGGAACGGCTATACGATGTGGGCGTGGCGGGGATTCATCGATTATTAAAGCATACGGATAAACTGCAAAAGGCCAGTGTAATTATTGCGGTTGCCGGTATGGAAGGAGCCCTTCCCAGTGTCATCGGAGGTCTGGTGGACAAGCCCGTAATTGCGGTGCCCACCAGTGTGGGGTATGGAGCGAATTTTCAAGGGTTATCCGCGTTGCTGACGATGCTCAACAGTTGTGCCAGCGGAATCGGTGTGGTAAACATTGATAACGGTTTTGGCGGAGGCTACCTGGCAAGCACCATCAATCGGCAAATTGAAAAAGCACGGAGTAATGAATCCTAAAAAGAGAGTAGGGGAATTTTTTATGGAAGAACGAATACTGTATTTAGATTGTTTATCCGGCATAAGCGGAGATATGACCATCGGAGCACTGCTGGATTTAGGCCTGGATCGGGAGGCTTTTCTTTCGGAACTGAAAAAAGTAAAGGTGGAAGGCTACAGGCTAAAAATTGAAAAAAATCAGAAAAACGGCATCAGCGGTGTGGACTTTGATGTCATTATAGAAACCCCCGGTGCTGTCCATGGGGATGCCCATGACCATCACAGCCATGAACATCACACGGAGGATGCTCACAGCCATGGCCATGGTGAAAAAATTGAAGAGCATCATCACCGAAACCTAAAGGATATCGAAACACTCATTGATGAAAGCGCTTTAGAGGAATCGGTAAAAAATATGAGCAAAGAAATATTTATGCATGTGGCCGGAGCGGAAGCGAAAATTCATGATAAGCCCATTGAAGAGGTGCACTTTCATGAAGTGGGAGCCATCGATTCCATCGTGGATATTATCGGGGTTGCGATTTTAATTCATCAATTAAATCCCGATAAAATCATTTCTTCCCCCCTGCATATCGGAACGGGATTTGTAACATGTGCCCATGGAAAGATTCCCGTACCCGCCCCCGCAACCCTGGAAATCTTAAAAGGAATTCCGGTTTACTCCACGGGTATACGAAGCGAGTTGGTTACCCCTACGGGGGCGGCAATTGTAAAAGTCCTGGCCGATGAGTTTACCGATACGCCATTGATGGAGATTGAAAGCATCGGTTACGGACTGGGCACAAAGGATCTGGAGATCACCAATGTGCTGAGAATGATGGTGGGTAAAAAAAAAGTATAAGGGGTAAAGGGTACCGTCCAAAAGAGGGGCTTGTATTATTAGAGACAAACATTGATGATATGAATCCGGAGATTTACTCTTATATTTTCGAGAAATTTTTTGAAGAAGGGGCATTGGACGTTTATCTTACCCCAATTATGATGAAAAAAAATCGACCGGGAACAATGCTTAGTGTATTGGCGGAAAAAAATACCATAGAAAAAATGAAGCAAATGATTTTTCTTGAGACCACAACATTAGGGATCCGCATAACCGAGATTGGGCGGGAGGCTCTGGAGAGAGAATTCATTCAACGAGAAACCCCTTTCGGGAAAATTACTTTTAAGGAAGCCTATTATCAAGGGGAGAGAGTTAAATCCACTCCGGAGTTTGAAGATTGCCGGCGGATAGCCAAGGAACAGGGGCTGTCCATCAGCAAAGTTTATGATGTCCTAAACAAAATGCGGTAAAGATGAAGGCAATCTTACAGGGTTTCTATGCAAATATAATCGAAAAAAAACGCCATCCCCTATTCCTCGGAATCGGCGATGGCGTTAAAGTATTCATGGATGCCGGAGGCAATGCCCCGGGCTATTTTTCCCTGGTACTCTTGGGTCTGCATCTTTTTATCCTCTTCCGGGTTGGACATAAAGCCCATTTCCACTAAGGCGCTGGGAACTTCCGACCAGTTAAGGATGGAGAGGTTGTTTCGAAAATGCACTCCCCGGTTTCTGGCCCCTGTGGCTTTAGCCAGTTCATCGACAATTAAGGTGCTGAGGGTTTTGCTGACCGCTGCCCGGTCCGCATCAATAAAAGAAACATTAAAGGCGGGGGACAGGACGCTGACCCCTTGGGCGGCGGTAACGGAGCTGCCGTCGGCGTGAAGGGAGACTAAAATATCGGCCCCTATCTCTTTCGCCATTTGTCCCCGTTCCTTATTGGTAATATGTACATCATGACGGTCCCGGGTGAGGGCTACCTGATAACCAAGCTCCTTCAGTTCCGATTCCAGTTTGAAGGCCACATCCAAAACCAGTTCGTATTCCCATACTCCGGTGGATACTCCCCGGGTTCCCGTTGCTACTTTGTAAACGGTGCTGTTAAGAGTGGGAGCGGCGTTTTCCCGAGAATAATCCGCTTCTTTTTGATGACCGGGATCGATAAGGATTTTTGGAACATCCGGGTTGTGGTCGGCAGAAGAAGCCTTTGTATCCTCTTTAAGTGCATCCTCCTCTGCAGTTGATGAGGGGGCGGTACCGTCCCCGGCGGAACTGGAGAACCCGGAAAAATTATATGTAGCGGAACGAAGGAAAAAAATGATAAGTAAAAATGCAAAGATGAAAAAGAGATATTCATTTATCTTAGTGAAGTTGGTTTTCATAGAGTGAACAACCTTCTTTCTTTATAAAGAGTGAATGTTTATTAATAACCATTTTATGTGAAAGTTTTAAAAAAAGCAATGGGCAAGACCAATTTTTGCAATGTCGGAAAGTATGATAAAATAGAAATCTGGTAATTATTAATAAAATCGGAGTCAATAACAAAAAAAGGAGTAACCCTATATGCATAAAACCCTATGGAAAACATTAGAAATTAATGGGAAGGAAAGTGTTGAAATACCAGGCATCGATCCGGTGATTACCCGGATTCTTCATCAAAAGGGCATTACCGATATTGAAGAAATTCATGAATTTTTAAGCGATAAACCGAAAAAAACCTATGATCCCTTTTTGATGAAAGATTTAGCTGAAGCCTGTGAATTAATTGAAGAAGTTTTGGCAAATCAGGGACATATTATTATTTATGGGGACTATGATGTGGACGGGATTACCTCCACAACCCTACTGATGGATTTTTTTCAAGGTTTCTATAACAATATCTCCTATCATATCCCCAATCGACAGGAGGAGGGGTATGGTCTTAATCTGGAAACCTTAAAAGAATTGGTCAACACCCGGCGGCCTATGCTTGTAATATCCGTGGACTGCGGGATTACCGCTTTGGAAGAGGTGGATTACCTAAAGGGGCAGGGAGTGAAGGTGATTATCACAGATCATCATACTCCGGGAGAAAAACTTCCAAGTGCTCTTGTGATAAATCCTAAAAGAAAGGACTGTGACTATCCTTTTAAGGACCTTTCCGGCTGCGGGGTGGCTTTTAAATTAACCCAGGGACTTCAACGAAGATTGCTTTTGGATAAAAAAAACCTGAATAAAAATCTCGATCTGGTGGCCTTGGCCACCGTGGCGGATGTGGTTCCCTTGAGGGATGAAAACCGAACGTTGTTAAAATATGGGCTAAAGCAGATTAATGACCGACGACGCCTGGGACTGAAAATTTTGCTGGAAGAGATTCGTCTGGGGGATAAAAAAATCACCCCGGGACATATCGGTTTTATGATCGGTCCCCACTTCAATGCGGGAGGAAGAGTGGCCGAGGCCCGAACCGGGGTGGAACTGTTGATGACCGGGGATCGAAATCAGGCAGGGGAAATTGCCCGGCATCTGGCCCGGTGCAATGAAGAACGACAGGAAATTCAGCAAGTGGGACTGGATCGGTGTTTAAAAGAAATCGAAGGGAAGTACCTGGAAGATGATTTTTTAATTATCGACCTGCCGGGACTTCATGAAGGAGTTATCGGCATTATCGCGGGAAGAATCAAAGAGATTTATTACCGGCCGGTATTGGTACTGACAAATTCCGAAGATCCTAAAGTCTATAAAGGCAGTGGAAGAAGTATTGAAGGCTTTGACTTATATCATGAAATGTCCCTGTTTAAAGACCTTTTTCAGAAATTTGGGGGACATCCCGCAGCCTGCGGGCTCTCTTTGGAGAAAAATAATATCCCGGTGTTTAGGCGGGAACTGAATAAACGGGCGAAGAAGCTTAAAGAGGAAAACAGGGAACTGTTTCTAAAAAAAATAAAAATATATGCTAAAGTGCCGGAAGAGAAACTTCATAAAGGATTTATTGAAACCATCCACCGGATGGAGCCCTATGGCATGGGAAATGAAAAACCCCTTTTTCTTCTGGAGAATCTGCGGGTTCCCGATAAAGGGAAACAGCGCCTGGGAAAAGAAAAAACCCATTTAAAATTAAAGGGAAGAGTTCCGGGAGGGAAACAGGACCTGGAAGCCATCGGCTTTAATATGGTAGAACAGTACTTCGACGAGCTTCAAAGCCCCGATGCCCTTGATGTGGTCTTTTTTCCCGAGATGAACGTCTGGAACGGTCGAGAGTCGGTACAGTTGCTGATCCAGGATCTTCGAAGCCATAAAGAAGAATAGCCGCAATAAAGCCCCTTGAAACCGCCGAAATGAACGGTGGTTTCAAGGGGCTTTTTATAGTGCATGATTTCACCGGTTTCTAATGATTCTTTACCGCAAAAAACCAAACTGGTTTACCAGTACAGGGAAGAATAGAAAAATCACCGCAATCACCGTCATCACCCAAATAAGTTTTTGATAACGTTTGCTCATTTTCCCCTTGTCCATCTGTATATGAACATAGGCCAAAGAGGCTCCTGCAAGCAGGATAAAAATCGGTCGATAAGGTGCCAGTGATTGAAAGAATGAAAGGCCGAAGGTCCCTAACCCGAGGGACACTAAAATCACCGGGCCCACTCAGCACATCATGGCGAAAAAAGAAGCAGCAACGGCTCCGATGCCGGAAAGTGATGATTTGATACGTTCCATGGAATACCTCCTTCGTCCCCTTTAATACAGGGAATAGGTTATGTAAAACAGTGTATCATAAAAATACAATAAAATCTATTAAATGAGAAGGGTTCTCTTTTGAAGAGAACCCTTCAGCCATGTTCAATTAATATCCAAGATACACTTCCTTTGTTTTGATTACCACCGCGGTTAAAGGATCCATGTAGATGGACTGGTCATCCAGGAAAAAGCCTTTGGGATCCGGAATTTTTTCCGTTCCCGACCGTTCCCGGTCCACAAGAACTTCCCCATGTCGCAAATCATGGTGAATGGTGAGCTTTCGGGAAATCCGGTCAGCATTTACGAAGATATAGTAGGCTTCCGTGCCTTCGCTATTTTCCAAACGATAGGTGATAACAAGGTCCCAACTTCCAATTTCCGGTGCATAAACTTTGGTTGCTTTTCGAAAAATCGCCTCCATGGTTTTATGACGGAAAGCATCGCTGGAGCGTCTAAGATGGATCAGTCCCTTGGTATACTCCTTAGTTTGGGTATGAAGGGGGTGTTTTTCAGCATCTGTAACCCTGGCCCAATGGAAAAGATTCACCGCATCACTGGAATCATAGGAGTCATGAATAAAATAAGGGTATTCAAAGGGTTTTCCCTCTTGATCCGTCATAAAAGTGGATTTGTAAGGGGGATTTTTCACCGGGTATTTATAATCCGGATGAAAAAACTGTTTCGTACGTCCGTATTCCTGACCCGCATGGAGGAATGCTGTCCCCTGAGCCGTAAGTACCATCAGATTTCCGAGACGAATCCGTCGTTGGATTTCCTCTTCATGGTATTTGGGATCCTTTTTTAGGGACTGGGCGATCACATCATGCAGGGTAAGATTATCATGGGCCTCGATATAGGGCACCACATCTCCCGGGTGGCTGGCCTTAAAATTCCCAGGCATGGCCCTAAGGTTGTCATAGATCCGGTGGATGCTGCGGGGACCGCCGGTTAAAAAACGGGGTTCCCCTTCGCTGCCGAAGCCGGATTTCAGTTCGTTTCGAAAGTCATCGGAGAAAGATCCCACACTTTGGGTATACTGCATCCAATCCTGATCCGCGGCCAAAACCCTTTTGGCCCCATCATCTCCCGCAAAGGTTCGCCAACCTTCGCCGATCATCAGAATATCGGGGTTGATCTTTTTGCTTTCATCATAGGCCAATTGAATGGTTTCTGCATCATGGTCTCCCATCATATCGAATCGAAAACCGTCCACTTTAAACTCTTTAACCCAGTGAAGGATGGAATCAAGAAGGAGCCGGCGAGCCATTTTATGGGTAGTACCCAGGCGGCCTCCTCCAAAACTTTTCTTAGGGGAACCGTCGGCATGCATAAAATGGTAATACCGGGGTTCCAAGTCTTCCAGAATATGCACCGCGGCGGTGTGGTTGTAAACCACATCCAGAATGATGCCCATACCCCGATTGTGTATTTCCTGGATTAAGGTTTTAAACTCCTCAATGCGTTTTTTCGGATCCTTGGGATTTTCAGAGTACATGCCCGTAAGGGAAAAATAACTGTGGGGATCATAGCCCCAATTGTAATTATTGCCCTTTGAAGAATACTCCATCAGCCGTTCTCCCCGCTGGTATTCATTTGCAAAATAATAACTCATAATCGGCAGCAGCTGCACATGGGTTACTCCCAGATCTTTGATATAATCCAGCCGATCAATAAAAGCGGTAAAAGTTCCAAAGGGATGGTTCAGTTCCGTTTCGATATCCGGATCCGAGGTAAAATCCCGAACGTGGACCTCATAAATAATGCCGTCCTCCCGTTTTTCGTAACCGGGAATGTTGGCAAAGTCTAATTCAGGGCCGATCATCGAAGGGTTCACAATCGCCCCTTTTCCCACCCGGTTTCGAGGATCCTCCTGATTCCAAATCGCCATGGAGGGAGCGTAAGGGTCCAGAGCCAATACGCTTTTATCCATACGGGTAATTTTATAATGGTAATAATAGCTTTCCAAACTCTCCAGGTCCGTATTTTCTTCGGTCAAGGCAATATGCCAAGAGCCTTTTTCACCTTTTTCCATCAAAAGATCCTCTCGAATTACTTTGTAGGGATCTTCCTTATCATATAAAACCACATAAACCTCGTCGGCACTGGGGGACCAAAGAGAAAGGGCGGCACTTCCGTCGCTATGCAGTCTTGGACCCAAGGGTCCTTTGTAATTAGGGCGACCGGAGCCATTTTTGTATACTTCCTTGGTCAAGAAATCCATTGTTTTCCTCCTTTAATATGAAACGCTTCAAGCTTTTAGCTATTTTATTTTATCATACTTTTCAGATTTTGAAAAAGTAAATACTTTACACATTCTTAACACTTCATTAACACTTCCTTAACCATGGAGGGTCTCAAAGAATCTATAATTAGCTTGTAATCAAGAATAAACATCAAAGAAAGATAAAATCAAAGGAGGAATTTACAGTGAAAAAAGCAGTTCTCGTATTGGCATTAATTTTAATAGGATCCTTAGTACTATTCGGATGTGGAGAAGATAACGGAGATACCTCGAATGATAACGGAAATAATCCATCCGGTGAAGAAGCTGCAGGAAACAATGATATTGATTTTTCAAAAATGATTGAAGCAAGAGGTTCCGACACCATGGTAAACCTTGGACAGCGATGGGCGGAAGAATTTATGAATGAATACTCGGAAGCCAGCATGTCCGTAACCGGCGGCGGATCAGGAACCGGAATTGCCGCAATGATCAACGGAACCATTGACATTGCCCTTTCTTCAAGAGCGATGAGGGAAGAGGAACAAGAGCAGGCAGCGGACAACGGCGTGGATGTTGTGGAATTTGTTACAGGCCGTGATGCTTTGGCAATTGCAATTCACCCGGATAACCCCTTGGAAAAATTGACAATGGATGATGTTAAAGCGATTTTCACAGGAGAAAAAAGAAATTGGAGTGATTTTGGAGGGGAAGACGCTGAAATCACCTTATATTCCCGGGAGTCCAACTCCGGAACCTATGTATTTTTCAGAGAGTTTGTGTTAGAGGATGAGGACTACGCTTCTTTCGCAAACCTGATGCCCTCCACTCAAGCAATTGTAGAAGCCGTAGAACAGGATGTTAACGGGATTGGCTATGTGGGCCTTGCTTATTTGACAGAAGGCGATGTTAAGCCCGTAGCCATTGCAGAATCCGAAGGCGCGGAAGCCGTGCTTCCAAGCTTGGAAAATACGGTTTCAGGAGCCTATGGTGTGGCAAGACCCCTGTATTTATACACCGATGGAGAACCGGAAGGGATAGTAGATCTTTTCATGGACTTTGTGATGAGTGAACAGGGACAACAAATTGTAGAAGACATCGGATTTGTACCGGTACAGTAATCCGAAGATCCGGAATTTATAGCAAATAGTAAACATTAATGATAAACCCTCTGCCAAAGGCCTTGAAGAAAAGAAGTAAAGGCTATGGGCGGAGGGGATCTTAATTTCAAGACGATGGGGATCGTTGAGACAGATTGGAAAAATTTATTTGAAGAAATACTGGAATGTGAGGTGTTTACAGTGAGAGGAATGTTGGAAAGCCTATTGACAATTGTAAAGCCCCAGGGTGTGGAATCGATCAGTCCCAGGGAAAAACTGGAAAACAGCTCCTGGAACTTAACCAAGAGTTATAAAAACCGAATTCGGGAGTTTTTAATTGAAAAGATTATTTTCATTTTAGGCATCACCGCCTTACTGATTATGGGATTGATTTTTGTATTTTTGATTCAAACAGGCATTCGTCTGTTTGAGGATGTAAGCCTGGGACAGTTTCTCTTTGGAAGAGAATGGTATCCCAATGCCACAAATCCAAGATTTGGGATCCTTCCCATGATTGTGGGGTCCCTGATGGTAACTCTGGGAGCAATCTTAATCTCCGTCCCCATAGGAATTGGCAGTGCCATTTTCATAGCGGAAGTGGCACCGCCAAAAACCAAGACGGTATTTAAGCTGATCATAGAATTTCTATCCGCAATACCTTCGGTAGTACTGGGTTTTTTAGGAATTGTAGTGCTGTCGAATTGGGTTCGAATCAGCTTTAACTTATCCTCCGGATTCACGGTGCTTACGGGCTCCATCATTATTGCTTTGATGGCCCTGCCCACAATCATCAGTGTATCCGACGATGCGATAAGAGCTCTGCCCGATGAATATAAAGAAGCCTCTTTGGCCCTGGGGGCCTCAAAATGGGAGACGATCAAAAACGTGCTTTTGCCCGCGGCCTCTTCGGGAATCATTGCAGCGGTAATGCTTGGGGTGGGACGAGCCATCGGAGAGACCATGGCCGTGATGATGGTTATGGGAAATGCGGTACAGATTCCATCGACCTATCTTGAATCTGGAAGGACCTTAACCGCAACGATTGCTGCGGAAATGGGCGATACCGTAAGAAACGGTACCCATTACAATGCCCTCTTTGCCATCGGGGTAGTGCTTCTTATTATGACCACGATTATTAATACCATCTCAGAGTGGGTTCTTCACCGGGCCCAAAGGGAGGGGAAATAAATGGATAAATCAATGGACGTAGGACTACGGGAAATGAAACTGGACAAGGGTAAAAAAACCAGAGAAAAGCTGATGTTTGGAATTTTCACCCTTTGTATGTCAGCGGTAGTGATCCCCACATTGCTGATTATCGGATTTATTGTTGTAAAAGGAATTAGCACCGTGAATTGGAGTTTCTTAACGGAAATGCCCCGGATGGGAATGAAAGAAGGGGGAATTTTTCCTGCCATCGTGGGAACTTTATACCTCGTATTGGGAACCATTATTTTTTCAATGCCCCTTGGGGTAGGCGCCGCCATATACCTTACGGAATATGCTAAGCAGGGTAGACTGACCAGACTTATTCGAATTGCCGTGTTAAATCTGGCGGGGGTCCCCTCGGTGGTGTACGGTCTGTTCGGCCTCGGACTCTTTGTGTTTTTCCTCGGATTCGGTTCATCGATTTTAGCAGGGTCCTTAACCTTGGCCTGTTTAATCCTTCCGATCATTATCACCACTTCGGAAGAGGCGATCAAAAGTGTGCCGGACAGTTACCGGGAAGCCTCCTTAGCCCTGGGTGCTTCCAAATGGGAAACCATCGCACGGGTAGTGCTGCCCCAGGCAATCCCGGGGATTATGACGGGAAGCGTCCTGGGAATCGGAAGAGCTGCCGGGGAGACTGCCCCGATTCTGCTTACCGTGGCGGCGTTTTTTATCCCGAGGCTGCCCGGATCAGTGTTTGACCAGGCAATGGCCTTACCCTATCATCTATATATCGTATCCACCCAGGTACCGGGGATGCCGGAATCCATAAAGTACGGAACCGCCTTGGTGTTGCTGGGCGTGGTAGGTGTGTTTTTCACTTTTGCCACCATTATAAGATTAAAATTTAAAAAAATGAGTCAAATGAAATAGAGTTTAAAGGAGGAGTCAGGATGTCGGATGCAATGAATTCCAATGCGATTATCAAAGTGAAGGATTTGAACCTGTATTATGGAGATTTTCAAGCCCTGAAAAATATTGATACCACAATTGAAAAAAATAAAGTCAGTGCCTTAATCGGACCCTCCGGTTGCGGCAAGTCCACCTTTCTTCGGACCCTTAACCGGATGAATGATTTGATCAGCGGGGTTACCACCAAGGGGGAGGTATCCTTTGAAGGCAGAGAAATTTATGATGAAGACTTGGACGTGGTGGCCCTACGGAGAAAAATCGGAATGGTATTTCAAAAGCCCAATCCCTTTCCCAAGTCCATTTATGAAAATGTGGCCTACGGCCCTCGAAGAAGCGGCGTAAAAAACAAAAAAGACCTGGATCAAATCGTAGAAGAAAGCTTAAAGGAAGCGGCTCTCTGGGAAGAGGTAAAGGACCGGCTGAATAAATCCGCCCTAGGTCTTTCCGGAGGGCAGCAGCAGCGGCTGTGTATTGCCCGGGCCCTAGCCATGAAACCCCAGGTGCTTCTCATGGATGAGCCCACTTCAGCCCTCGATCCCCTTGCCACCAATCGAATCGAAGAGCTGATTACTCAACTGAAAAAGAACTATACGATTGTGATTGTCACCCACTCCATGCATCAGGCAGCGCGGATATCCGATAGAACCAGTTTTTTCTTAATGGGTGAAATCATTGAACAGGGCGAGACGAACAAAATGTTCACAACCCCAAGCGATCAGCGAACCGAGGATTACGTAACCGGACGCTTCGGTTAAAAAAAGAAATATAGACGTAATTTGCAGTAAAATATAAAGAAGCTGGGGCAGGCATAAGGATTAGGGTATAGAAGTATATAAATTTTATAAACGAGGTGGATAAATTGAGAAGTCAATTTCAAGAGGAATTAAAGTCCTTAAATATTAAATTGTTAAAGATGGGATCCATGGTGCAAAATATTATTGAAGTTTCGGTACAGTCTTTGGCAAAGCAGGATTTGAACCGAGCAAGATCCGTATTTGAGCTGGACGATGATATTGACGCTTTGGAGCTGGAAATAGAGCATCAGTGCATGAACTTAATTGCGCTGCAGCAGCCCATCGCCCGGGACCTTCGAACCATCGGCACGATTTTAAAAATTATTACAGATCTTGAGCGAATGGGGGATCATGCGGTAAATATCGCGAAGGTCACCTTGGAAATCGGAGAGGATAAACTCATTAAACCCTTAATCGATATTCCCAAAATGGCAAAGCTCACGGAAGATATGGTCAATAAAGCCCTGGACGCCTTTATGCATGAGGACATTGCCTTGGCCAAGGAGTTGGAGAAGGATGATGATCAGGTGGACGATCTCTATGAGGCCATTTATTTTGAGCTGATCGAGATGATGATTGAAAACCCGGAAATTATCAAACAGGCTACCCAGCTGGTGTTCATTGGAAGATACTTGGAACGGACGGCGGATCATGCAACGAATATCGCAGAGCGAATCATTTATATGGTCACGGGAGAGCGGATGAAAATCAACTAGAGATTATGGAAATATAAGCACAAAGCCATGTATGAAATGGTATAATAAGTAAAGAAGCAATGATTAAAATATAATTAAGAAGCTGGGCAACCGCCTGGCTTTTTTTACAAAGGGGGAAGGCCGGTTATGGCAAAGCGAATTCTAATCGTAGATGATGAAGTTCATATTTTGGAGCTGATTTCCTTTAACCTGGAAAAGGAATATCAGGTACTCACCGCAGGAAGCGGAGAAGAGGCTTTGGAAATGCTAAACAAAGAAAACGTGGACCTGATGATTTTGGATCTGATGCTTCCGGGAATGGACGGAATTCAGGTATGCAATAAGGTTAGAAACGAAAAGGACCTGATGCACCTTCCGATTATTATGCTGACCGCAAAAAGCGAAGATTCCGACCGGATACTGGGCCTTGAGGTAGGGGCTGACGACTATTTGCCGAAACCCTTTAACGTTCGGGAACTGCAAGCCCGGATCAAAGCCGTACTAAGACGTAGCGGTTATGAACAGTCGGACGCGAAAAATATATATAAGATTCGGGATTTAAGCCTGGATATTGAGAGCCGGGAGGTCCGAAAAAACGGAGCAGTCCTTCCCTTGACGGCTAAGGAGTTTGATCTGCTAAAGCTGCTAATGGAGCATCATGGGAAAGTGTTATCGAGAAATTTTTTACTGGATAAAATATGGGGATATGAGTATTTTGGAGAGAGCCGTACCGTGGACGTTCATATTCGCCATCTCCGTATGAAAATTGGAGAGGACGAAGAAAACCCCTATATTTTAACCAAAAGAGGGATCGGATATAAAATGCTTCGGGAAGAAGGGCGAAGGGAATGAAGAAAAAACTGACCCTGCTGCTGCTGGCGGTTTTATTAACGGGAACCCTTCTTGCGGGACTGTTGCCCATGGGATTTATTCGAAGCCGGTATATTGA
This sequence comes from Clostridiales bacterium, assembly GCA_007118655.1. Lineage (GTDB taxonomy): Bacteria > Bacillota > Clostridia > Peptostreptococcales > T1SED10-28 > Isachenkonia. The sequence continues at coordinate 18,037 of SKRE01000132.1, forward strand.
AGAAGTGGAAAATCGTCTGTTGGATAATGCGAAACTTGTGGAAGGATTTCTTCTGGAGGAGGATGTAGATGAGGAGACGCTGCAAAGAAGAGTTCTGTCCATTGGAGAGGTGCTGGATGCAAGAATAACCATTGTGGCCGAAGACGGCCGGGTGTTGGCGGATACAGCTATGCCGGAGGGGGGCCTGGAAAACCATTTAAATCGGGAAGAAATTCAACTATCCCTGGAGGGCGAAGTTGGCCGTTCTGTACGGGTTAGTGAATCCGTTAATGAGGAAATGCTCTACGTGGCAATCCCCAGATATTTAAACGATGGAACTGTACAGGTCGTCAGACTATCCCTATCGCTTTCAGAAATCCAGGAAATCAATCAGCAGATTTTAATATACGTACTCATTTCCATCGGTGCAGGTATAATACTGGCTTCAATTTTAGGATATCGGTTTATTAACAGGTTTCTTGAACCCATCAAGAGGCTGACCCATACCTCTCAGGAAATTGCCAAAGGAAATCTAAACAGACCCCTGGAGGTAAGGAGCAACGACGAGCTGGGAGAGCTTTCCGACAACTTTAATCAGATGAGAATTCAACTGAAGCATTCATTTGATGAACTGGAAGATCAAAACGTCAAACTGCAGGCCCTGCTTACCAGTATTACCAATCCCATTATTGCTGTAAATCAAAAGAAAGAAATCATACTTTTCAATCCCGCTGCGGAGGCGCTTTTTGAAACCAAAGGAGAAGCCGTATACGGAAAGCATATTTTGGAAGTGGTCAGGGATCATATTCTGGAGGAACAGGTGGAAAAGATCTTTGATGAGAATCGGGAGACCCAGATGGAATGGGAGTTAAAGTACCCCAGCAAAAGGCACTTAAAAGTGAATACAAGCCTGATCCGGGTGCCCAAGGACCCCAATCGGAGTCTCGGAGTCGTGGCTTCCATTGAAGACCTGACGGAGATCAAAAAGCTGGAAACCATGCGTTCGGACTTTGTGGCCAATGTTTCCCATGAATTAAAAACCCCTCTGACTTCCATAAAAGGTTTTGTGGAAACCTTGAAAAGCGGAGGGGTAGAGAAGGAAGAACAAAGACAACGTTTCTTAGGAATTATTGAAATAGAAGCGGAAAGACTGACCCGCTTGATCAATGATATCCTCACATTAGCGGAAATTGAAAATCATCAAAAATCCCCGGAAGAAGGGATTGATGTAAAAGCAGCCATTGAAAATTCCCTGGATGTAATACGGCCCATTGCAAAGATCAAAGACATTGGATTTTCAGTGGAGGTTGAAGAAGGGCTCCCGAAGATCAAAGGCAATCTTGACTGGTTTACCCAAATGTTAATCAATCTGTTGGATAATGGAGTGAAATACACCCCGAATTCCGGTGAAATTGAGCTTAAAGCGTATCAGCAAAAGGGAAGAGTATATCTCAATATCAAGGATAATGGGATCGGCATTCCAAAAGCCGACTTGGAACGGGTTTTTGAACGGTTTTATCGGGTAGACAAAGGAAGAACCCGCAAGGTTGGCGGTACAGGACTGGGCCTTGCGATTGTAAAACATGCAGTAAGGTCATTAAACGGTCATATAGCGGTCAGAAGCAAAGAAGGGGAAGGAAGCGAATTTATCGTAAGCTTTCCCGGGGAAAAAGAGCCGCAGTAAGGTGAAGAAATAAATAAGAGATGGAAAAAAAAGCCTCCAGGTAAATCGGGAGGCTTTTTTATTTTGATAAAGCTATAATCGAAACTGGAGTTAACATTTTTTTAAAAAAAGTTTTTTGGGGGAGGGTCTGGAAAATAGACGTGACAAAAAAAACTATACGAATATATTAAATTATTTGAAACTTTCTGAAAAATAATCGTTGACACCGGAAAAAAATTATAATAGTATTTTAGTTAGAACAGCGTTCTACAATTCGTAAAAATCGTTAAAAACTGTCAATATCAAAGGTTTGAAAGTTACATAGGGGTGATAAAACAATTATTAAATTAGAAAAACCGAAGAAAACACCTGGAAGTAGACAGCCGTTCTAAAAAGCACAAAATTTCATCAGAGGACAAAAGTAAAGTCACATAAAGACAAGATTAAAGAAGAGAAGGTATTTTAAGAGAAGAATGTAGAGGAGGAGATTGTAAATGGCAAAGAAGAAAAGCATACTGGATCTGATGAAGATGAAAAAGGCAGGTGAAAAGGTTGCCTGGATCACAGCCTATGATTATCCCACTGCAATGTTTGCGGAACAAGCGGGAATGGATATGCTCTTAGTAGGGGATTCCTTGGGAATGGTAACTTTAGGATATAGCGGTACCATACCCGTAACCATGGAAGACTGTATTTCTCATTGTCAAGCCGTTCGGAGAGGGGCCCCGAAAACTTGGATTATCGGCGATATGCCCTTTGGTTCCTACCAAGTTTCCGATGAGGACGCAGTGAAAAACGCCGTGCGATTTCTAAAGGAAGCAGACACCGACTGTATCAAGCTGGAAGGCGGGGTTCGGGTACAAAGCCGAATTCGAGCCATCACCGATGCAGGAATCGCGGTAATCGGGCACATTGGACTGACCCCTCAAAGCTCGGGACAACTGGGCGGTTTCAAGGCCCAGGGAAGAACAGTGGAGAATGCCCGGGGAGTAATTGAAGACGCCTTAGCGGTACAGGAAGCAGGAGCCTTTGCGCTGCTGGTAGAAGCGGTACCGCCGGAAGTAACTGCATTTATCACGGAAAAGCTGGACATTCCCGTATATTCCATCGGCGCCGGAGATTGTGACGGACAATTATTAATCAGCAGCGACATGGTCGGAAAATTCCAGGCCTTTACTCCGAAATTCGTAAAGAAATATGCAAATGTGGCGGAAATTGAAACCAATGCCTATAAAGCCTATATCAAAGACGTAAAAGAAGGGGTTTTCCCCTCCGATGATTATGTGTATCATATCACGGACCCGGCGGAAGAATTCGAAAAATTATTTAACGAGTTCAAATAACGGTGTAAAACTAAGAAATAATGGTAAAAAGCAGTTTTTAAATAAACCAAATTAGAGGAGGAAATTATTATGTCGATGAAAGAAATTGAAAAGCACATTAAAGAAAATCTGGGTTTTCCCTTAGACGATCTTCATGATCTTCCGTCATCACAGGTAACCTTTGACGGTGGCGCTCATTACCGGATGGAAGTGCCGGGAATTGAAAACGTATCGAACTTTGAAACCCTGATAAAGGAATCGGAAAAACAAAACATTCAAATTCACCGGGTAATTGGAACCGTTGGCGGATCCGCCTTACTGGATAAAGAAGAATTAAAGTATTATGCACAAATCGGTCATGATGCAAAAATGGAAACCCTAGTAAATCCAATGCCTACCCGTGCCTGGGATACAGGGAAACAGTACGGAACCCCTGAAGGTTATGTTTCCGGTATGAGAGTACGGGGACAACACAATCTGTATCTATGGTTACGGGAAGTAAACCGATGCATCGAAGCCGGGATTAGAGGATTCTTAATTCCTGATGAAGGATTATTATACTTAGCCAACAAGCTTCGGGCCGACGGCCTGATTCCGGCAGACGTAAAGTTTAAAGTTTCCGTATTTGCAGGACATGGAAATGCGGTAGGAGCGAAAATGCTGGAAGAAATGGGAGCAGACAGTTTTAACCCCTTAGCGGATCTTTCCCTGGGTATGTTTGCAGCGATTCGACAGGTAACCAATATTCCGTTGGACGTATATATGAGTATTGTTGACTCCATGGGTGGAAATCAGCGACACGTTGAATCCGAAGAAATTGCACGAATCTGCGCGCCCGTATATTTTAAGTTTGAGCCCGGTAAAAACGAGTGCGATCTGTACAACTCCTGGCATGATGATGCTACCTTAAACCACCTGGTAAAGGTAAAGGTACGCATGGCAAAAGTTTCTAAAGAATGGTGCGATGAGGGAGAGACAAATCTGGTATTCAATAACTACACCGACGATTTAGCCATTCCCAAACCATAAATTAAATCAAGCCTAAAAATCTTTTATCCTATGAAGACTTTCACACCGCCTTTTGTATAGGCGGTGTGGAAAGCTCTTTAAAATAATAGAATTGGAGTGATCTTATGAGTAACAATCCTTTTGAAACTGCCCTGACAACGCTGCAGGAAGCCAGTAAAATGGCAAATATTGAGCCCAACGTCGTAAAATATTTAAGCAAACCCAAAAGAATTTTTCAATTTACCATTCCGATGAAAATGGACAATGGAGATTTTGAAATATTTGATGCCTTCCGTGTGCACTACAATGATGCCAGAGGGCAAGTGAAGAACGGTACCAGATTTGTACCGGATTTAGATCTGGATACGGTAAAGGCCTTAGGATTTTGGATGACAATTAAGCATGCGGTTGCAGGAATTCCCGCCGGCGGCGGAAAAGGCGGGGTACGAGTGGACGCTTCCAAGCTTTCCGAAGGAGAACTGGAAAGACTGTCCCGTGCCTTTATACGAAAACTTCCCGTAAAAGGGGCCTGGGTGGATATCCCCGGAGCGGATATTGGAACCAGCGCAAAAACCATGGCCTGGATGCTGGATGAATATGAAGAAATTAACGGATTCCATAGTCCGGCGGCGATTAACGACAAGCCCGCAGAGACCAGCGGAACCCTGGGCAGTATGGAAGCTACCGGTACGGGAGCCTTTTTTGTAACCATGGAAGCCATACGGGATCGCAAAGTACCTGACGGCGCAACCGTTGCGCTGCAAGGATTTGGTAATGTAGGCCGGATTGCTGCCAGACTGCTGCACAAAGAAGGCTATAAAATCGTCGGGGTTGCCGATATTTCCGGCGGAGTGTACGACTCGAAGGGTTTGGATGTGGATAAGCTTGAAGCCTACGTTGACCAGCACCGGGGTGTAGGCGGATTTCCCGGTGAACGGGCAATCGATAAAGATGAAGTATTGGAACTCGACGTAGATATTTTAATGCCTTCCGCGGTGCAAAGCGTAATCCATGAAGGCAATGCGAATAAAATAAAGGCTAAAATGATTATGGAGTGTGCCAATGGACCGGTAACTCCCGATGCAGAGAAAATACTGGAAAAACAAAATGTTCATATCGTACCGGATGTACTGACGAATTGCGGAAGTGCTATTGTATGTTCCTTCGAAAGAACCCAGGGACTCACGGATGAGTATTGGGATTTGGACAGAATTAATTCGAAGCTGAAGGATCAAATTACAAAAGCCTATCGGGAAACCATGGAGACCGCAGAAGCAAAAAATACATCAATGAGAAACGCTGCATGGATAAATGCGTTGCAAAAACTGCAAAAATCTATGAAGGCTCGCGGCTGGGTATAAAATTGAAAAGGTTTTCTGAATAAGAGAACCTTTTTCCAACCCCATTTCTTTGGTATAATAAGACATAAACTATGTATAAGTAGGTTGTGGAAAGAAAGGGAAGGGTGAAGGAAATGGAACAGAAAACGCAGCATGCTCCAAGGTATCCGGTACAAACCATCGATAAGGCCTTAGAAGTGATAGAAATTCTCTCGGAGGATGGTTTTCAGGAAGGCTTGGGAGTCAGCGAGCTCAGCACAAAATTGAACATTGGGAAAAGCACCGTGCATCGTATTGTGGATACACTTACCGCAAGGAACTATATAGAGCAGTGCCAGGATACCAAGAAATACCGTCTGGGGTGGAGACTTTTTGAAATTGG
>SKRE01000184.1 GCA_007118655.1 Clostridiales bacterium
GTTTGCCTTCTGTTTTTTTCATCAAAAATCCCCTTAATATAGATACTTAAGGGGAGTAAACTCATCGGTTATTATTTTAAGCGGAATAGGAGCGGATAATATCTCTACGGCTGATAATCCCGACTAATCGATTATCCTTAATCACAGGAACCCGGTTGATTTTTTCCTTAGTCATAATAGTGGCCACTTCTTCCACGGTTTGATCTTCCTCAACGGTAATGACCTCCGTGGTCATTACATCCTCCACCCGGTAAGCTACCATCTTTTTAAGTTGTTTCTCGATGGTTTTGGTGCTTTCTAAGAAAACATAGCCGTCCAGTATGCTGAAAAACGTGGGTATTTTCAGTTTCTTGCTGCGGTAAATCAAATCCCCTTCGGTGACAATTCCGATTACATGCTGGTCGTCATCCACAACGGGAACTCCGCTGATATTTTTATCCATCAAGATCTTAATTACATCTTCCACTAAATCCTGGCTTTTAACCGCAATTACTTCTGTTGTCATAATGTCCTTGGCTAACATCGACCTCTCCTCCTTAGTAAAAACATATATATAAATATTTACCCGCTTTCCTCTGTATTAACCAAATCCTTTTGAGTCTCCCGGTAAATCAGCATATAAAAGATCAGCAGGAGCACCAAGGCCGCCGTCGGAATAACATTGCTGAGGACGGGAGTTAAGTAGGGGACGTCTCCGATAATCATATTTACAAACATGTTGGTAATCCAGGCCCCAATACGAATTCCCAAAAACCCTGCGAAAAGAGGCCAAAAACAAATTTTGCTCTTTCGAAAAGCTTCCTTTAAACCTTCAAACACCCCCAAGTCCTCTAATACCATAGCGGGAAACCAAAGCTTTAAAACCAGGTGCAGTATCGCTGCCATAAGGATAACAGCCAGTCCTAAAAGCATGACCAAAAGCACGGCCATACCTTCATCCACCCTGGCTCCCACTAAAGCTGCCAAAACAATTACCAGTATGCTGAGTAAAATGAAAAAAATCCAAAGACTCAGATTCCCGATACGATACAGCAGATATTTACCGAAATATCGTCCTGCATTAGGGAATATCCTTGAAGGATCCAGTCGTTCTCCCTGTTCCAAGTTTTCTTTAATCATTCCGAAGGTGGCGGGCATCGCAATAAAATTCATTATAATTCCCAATACTGCCACAATAACACTGGCTAAGATATAGTCTCTATTTGCTTGAAAAAATTCTCGAGTCACCTGTTCAAAGTTTTCCAGTACATGCTGGGCTTCTCCGATTTCTTCCACGGAGAGCATGCTTGTTAATTCCGTTGAGATTTCAGAAAATATGTAGATACTGAACAGTGCCGGCACCAACCGGGCCAAATAAATGGGGATTGCCAGTATCCAATTTTTCCTCAGGGTTCCAAAAGCTTTTTTCACCTGTTCCATTACCGAACTCCTCCTTTTTAGTAATTCTGTTTTTATTATATTAAAGAAAACCCTTTTTGTCATCCTTCACTTTGGGTATAGGAATAAGGAAAACTAAGATGAAAAATATCTAGCTATTCTAAAAGTGAGGTGGATGGACAATGAAACATCTAAAAAACTATATCAATGGAAATTGGACCGATGGGGACTCAGGATCTTTTCCAGTCTACAATCCTGCCACAGGAGAGGTGCTGGCCACAGTACCAAAGGTTTCTGAAAACCAAGTATGGGCCGCAGTGGATGATGCAGAGACGGCTTTTCTATCCTGGTCTAGGGAAACGGCGGAAACCCGTTCCAACCATCTTCGACGGTTGTACGATCTTATTTTGGAAAAGGAGGAAGACCTGGGGCAAACTATTACCCTGGAACAGGGAAAGCCTTTAAAAGAAGGGATTGGAGAAGTCCGTTACGGAGCAAGTTTTGTTCAGTGGTACAGCGAAGAAACCAAAAGAGTAAACGGCGAGATGATCCCCGCCTCCCATCAAGACAAACGGATAATGGTATTAAAACAGCCGGTGGGGGTAGTGGCCGCTATTACTCCATGGAACTTTCCCTTTGCCATGATTACAAGAAAAATTGCTCCGGCCTTAGCCGCCGGTTGCACCGTGATTATTAAACCCGCCAGCCAAACCCCAATCAGTGCCATTAAAATTATGGAGCTTGTGGAAAAGGCGGGATTTCCTAAAGGGGTGGTAAACCTTGTAACCGGGGACGCGGCTTCTATCGGAAAAGCCTTGTTAGACCATAAGAAGGTTAAAAAAATCACCTTTACCGGATCTACCGAGGTAGGAAAAGCCCTTTATCGAGAAGCAGCGGATACCGTTAAGCGTATTTCCTTAGAGCTGGGCGGCCATGCTCCTTTCATCGTTTTCGATGATGCGAAGTTCCCGGACTGCATCCAGGGAGCCTTGGCATCGAAATTTCGAAACTGCGGTCAGGCTTGTATTTCTTCCAACAGGTTTTATGTTCAAAAAGGAATACAAAAAAAATTTATTGAAAAACTGAAGAGTAACTTGAAAAATTTTCGTCTAGGAAACGGATTAACTTCGGGTACAGACCTCGGTCCTTTGATCGATGAAAAAGCCTATATGAAGGTGTCGGACCATGTAACCGACGCCCTTTCCAACGGTGCTGTTATGGAATACCAGGGAGAAGTTCCCGCCAAAAACCCCCATGGCGGAGGAGGTTATTTTTATCCTCCTACCATACTCTCAGGGATTCGTCAGGATATGAAAATTTACCGGGAAGAAACCTTCGGACCGGTAATTCCCATCATCACCTTTGAAGAGGAAACAGAGCTGCTGACCATGGCCAATGACAGCGACTACGGATTGGCTGCCTATGTCTACACCCAGGATTTATCCAGAGCCTTAAAAATTTCCGAAGCTTTGGAATACGGCATCATCGGTCTTAATGACGGCGCACCTTCTACGGCCCAGGCTCCCTTTGGAGGTTTTAAAGAAAGCGGGATTGATCGGGAAGGCGGCAGCTACGGCATCGAGCCTTTCCTGGAGACAAAATACATTTCCATCGGATTATAAGTGAATAACCTGGGACCTGCAGCTGATTAAAAATGTCTCCTTCGGGTATTAATGGAAATGATTATCAAATTATAAGGAGGAATTAATTATGGCAAATCGGAAAATCACTGTGAACGGAAATCCTATGTCACTTGTAGGGGAAAATATAAAAGCAGGGGACAAGGCACCGAATTTCACAGCTCTTACAAAGGATCTTAAGCCTTTCGGACTTAAGGATATGGAAGGAAAGCACAAACTAATCAGCATTATGACCTCCATCGATACCGGAGTTTGCGAACTGCAGGGAATTCGTTTTAACGACGAGGCTAAAAATCTGAAAAACACCGTAACCCTAACCATTACCATGGACTTGCCCTTTGCCCTCGGTCGCTACTGCGCCAATAAAGAAATAGACAGTGCCATAACCTTGTCGGATCACAAGGATGCTTCTTTCGGTAAAAATTATGGATTTCTAATTGAAGAGCTTCGCTTACTGAACCGGGGAATTGTTATAATCGATAAGGATGATACCGTGAAGTATGTGGAACACGTAGAGGAAAACTCCAACCATCCTGATTACGATAAAGCCCTAGAGATTATCAAGTCCCTGGATGCATAAAGAATCCACAGTTGTTAACAATCTTTTTTCCTAAAAAAAACCTCTAATCTTAAAGACTAGAGGTTTTTTTATATGCTAATTTTGATTTAATACATTTCCAATGGCCCATTTAGCCATGGTCAGTTTCACTTTGTCGGATCCTACTTCGATCACAACAATATCTTCTTTAACGGTTAGAATCTTTCCATGAATTCCACCGATGGTGGAAACTTCGTCTCCAACCTTTAAACTGCTTCGCATTTCTTTAACTTTCTTTTCTTTCTTTTGTTGGGGTCTGATGATTAAAAAATAAAAAATCGCCAGAAAACCTAACATTAACAGTATTCCAGAATATTGTTCCATGATATTCCTCCTTTTCTTTTCTACTATATAATTTTAAACCATTTCAACAGAAATTAAAATGGTAAAATTCAGTTTTTTGCGAATTTCGAAAGAATCCGCCCTAACCCAGCACCCGAAAACTTCGCATTTGAGTTCGCATCAAGTAGTGCGTGATCAGAGTGGATAAAAAATCCGATATGGGAAAAGCCAGCCAGATCCCGTCGATTCCCAGAAACAAAGGGAGTATCAAAGCCATAGGAATTAGTATCAGCACCTGCCTTGTCAGGGACAAAATAATTGCCGGACGGGCTTTTCCAATAGACTGAAACATTCCCGCACCCACAATTTGATACCCGATCACCGGAAGTACAAATATGTTCATACGAATCGCCCGAACCCCTTGAGCAATTAACTCCGGATCATCATTGAACAGACCGATCATATATCCGGGTATCGTCATTAAAATAACCCAAGCCAATGTAGCAATTCCTGTAGTTCCTATGATTGCGAGTTTTAGGGTCTCATGCACCCGGGGATATTCCTTCGCCCCGTAGTTGTATCCCACAATCGGTTGCATACCTTGTACTATACCCAATAACGGCATTAATGTAAAGGTTAATAATTTATTGATGGCCACAAATACCGCTAAGGAAGTATCGTCGCCGTAGTGGGATAAGGAATGGTTTAAAATCACACTCATCAAGGTCCCCGCAGCCATTCTGGCAAAAGTGGAAGCACCAATTAAAAAAATCTCCCGGATAACCTTTATGTCCGGGCGGAAATAAGCTTTTCGAACTTTGAGACTGCTTTTCCCCCGAATAAAGTAAAATAAGAGGTAAATGGCAGCAAAGGACTGAGCCAGTACTGTCGCCAAGGCCGCCCCACGAATTCCCATATTCAGTCCGAAAATAAATATCGGGTCTAAAATAATATTCAGGCCTGCAGAAATGATCATCGTGATCATGGCCACTTTAGCGTTCCCCTCCGCCCGAACAATGTTGTTGCTTCCCATGGCGAAAACGAAAACTACAGAGCCCAGCAATATCACCTGGATGTATTCCAAAGCATAGGGGAGCGAGGCTTCCGTCGCTCCAAAAAGTTTTAAAATCGGCGTGGTAAACAGCAGTCCGAGGATAGATATCAAAAGACTTAAGGAAATCAGCAGGAAAAAAATATTTCCCATGGTTTTTTCCCCATGGTTCTTATCCCCTTTCCCAAGGCTTCTGGATATGATCGAGGCCCCTCCTACACCAACGGTTTGGGCAATGGCCATTACGAGAATCTGTATAGGAAATGCGATTTGAAGTCCGGCCATACCGATGGTACCCACGGCTCTGCCGACAAAGATGGCATCCACCAAACTGTACATGGACTGCACAGCCATGCCCACCATCGCAGGCGCAGACATTTTAATTAATAGTGTTCTTATTTTTTCATTCCCTAACAATTCACTATGGGTCATCATAATTTTTCCTCATTTTTACTTATATTTTAATTGAACCAAAATTCATAATATACCTTTTTAGTCCACTTTGTCAAATTCAACCTTTCCATAGAACTTCGGCACTAAAGACTTTTTTACCCTTTTTCTTCGCAAATAAAAAGTTATTTAATAAAATTTCTGAAAACTTATCATTTTCCTTGGAATTTATCTTGAAAATCCGTTAAAATAGAAGAAAGACACGGAACCGATGGAGGTTTTACTATGAAAAAGGATACTATTATTCAGTCCCATGACCGAAGCAAGGCTTTCGGGATCCATACCCGCCAAACTTTCAGCTCCAAAATTTTAAAAGAAGAAGCCTTAGAAAAAGTTTTACAGAAAAACAAACTACTGATCGCCTTATCGGAACCGATCATCAATAATTTATATAATTTCGTAAAAGGCTCGGGTTTTTTTGGGATCCTTACCGATGCCAACGGCTGTATCTTGAATATTATGGGGGATGAAAATGTGTTGGAAATCGCCTTTAACCTGGATATGGTTCCCGGAGCTTATATGAGCGAACAACATATCGGGACCAACGCCATGGGCACTGCTCTTTGGGAAAAAAATCCGGTGCAGATTTCCGGCGAGGAGCATTTCGTGAAAGTTTATCATCGTTGGACCTGTTCCGCCGCCCCCATTCAAGATCCCAAAGGAAATATTATCGGAACCCTAAATCTCACAGGCTTTAGCAATCTGGTTCATTCTCATACCTTAGGGATGGTTGTGTCGGCAGTACAATCCATTGAACTAGCCTTAAAACATCAACAGATAAAAGATAAGCTGTTATGGTCCCGACAATATGCAGACACCGTCATCGACTCCATACCCAAAGGCATTTTAACCGTCAGTCCCCGGGGCTTCATCAAAAGCATCAACCGAAAAGGTCAAAAAATCGTCGGCGCTTCGAAGGAGACCTTAATCGGGCTGCCCATCGAAGAATTTTTCACCGATTGGCCGAAGATTAAAACCTCCTTTTCCGATCATAAGTTTCACTTAAAATCCCGGACCTACATTCAACAGGATCATCAAAGTTTGGAAATCACCCTGGAGCTTTATCCTATTTTTGACGCTAGAGAAAAAGAAAAAGGCATGATCTGTATTTTTTCAGAAGTCCCGAGAATTTCCCGGGAGGAACAGGCCGCGGTTCATCATAAAATGTATACCTTTGACAAAATCATCGGTCGGAATAAAAAGTTTTTAAACACTTTAGAGTATGCTAAACAGATCGCCAACAGTCCATCCACGGTATTAATATCCGGGGAAAGCGGAACAGGAAAGGAAGTCTTTGCCCAGTCCATTCATCAGGCCAGCGACCGGCAAAATCAGCCCTTTATCCCCCTGAACTGCGGTGCAATCCCCAAGGATCTGATCGAATCTGAACTTTTCGGCTACGAAGAAGGGGCTTTTACCGGGGCTCGGAAAGGCGGTAACAAAGGGAAATTCGAATTAGCCCATAAGGGCACGTTATTTCTAGATGAAATCGGAGAAATGCCTTTATTTATGCAAACCAATCTCCTCCGGGTTTTAGAGGAACGGGAATTTTATCGGGTTGGCGGTGAAAAGAAAATCCCTGTGGATGTACGTATTATTGCCGCTACCAATAAAGATCTTCGAAGCGAAGTGGAAAAAGGAAATTTCCGTAAGGATTTGTATTACCGAATCAATGTCCTGCCCTTATCCCTAGCCCCCTTACGACAAAGAAAGGATGATATTCCATTATTTATTGACTACTTTATGACGACGAAATCCTTAAAATTAGGGAAAGAATCCTTTTCTCTTTCAAAGGAGAAATTGGAAGAGCTGTTCCATTATCATTGGCCCGGGAATATCCGGGAACTGGAGAACATGGTAGAACAGTTGGTTAACGCCCAAAGTACCCTTAGGGATCCTCAATTTTCTACCCGGTCTGCAGGAGATTTTCTTACCTCTCAGGAACCTGGTTCTTCTATGGATTCCAAAGCATTGCTAAAACCCCTCACCATGGTTGAAAAAGATCATATCATACAAGTTTTGACTCATTGCAGCCATAACATTACCGCATCAGCCAAGGTCCTGGGACTGGGAAGAAATACCCTATACCGGAAAATGGATAAATATCAAATTCCTTATTAATTGCTCCATAATCGAACATTGTTCTTTTGTGGAGCAATTTTAAAATCCTTATTTGCTCCGTTTAGGAACACATCATGAACTTTCCCTTCCACTTTTTTCAGGTGCTCAATCATTATATTTTCCAATCCTTTACAACCCTTCTATTTACTATGAAAATCCGAACATGTTAAAGACCTTTTTTTTTCGAATCTTGAAATAATTTGGCACGATCTTTGCTACCTATATGGGTAAGATACAAATCTTTTAAGATCTGTATATTAAAAAGGAGGAATTCTAATGAGTGGATATTGCGGTAAAATTTTAAGAATCAATCTTGATGAAAGGAAGGTTATCAAGGAAGATCTCAATATGGAGTGGGCCAATGCTTATTTAGGCGGCAGAGGGCTTGCAACAAAATATTTTTACGAAGAAGTGGA
>SKRE01000056.1 GCA_007118655.1 Clostridiales bacterium
GATTAACAGGATATAGAGTTTTTTTTGAGTTATTCGGTAATTTCGAGACATCATTTTCACCTTTTCAAAAGGTGCAGGGAGAAAGGCTTAGCCCTTTTCCCTGCACCTTCATTAGTTTAATTGATATTCAATTCTGTTGCAATACTGCTTTTAGAAGTTCAGCATCATGGCTTCAAAGGAAGCTTGAATTTCCTGATAGGCTTCTTCAACGTTAGCAGGGTTTACTGATGACCAGGAAAGCATTCCATTTTCCCAGGTATCCCAAACCTGACCCCATTCGGTAAACAATGGTCTTGCCGGGGCTTCGTTATAAGATTCAATTACTGCTGCAATAACTTCTTTATCCGTATCGGAAAGGTCATCGGAATCCGTGTAAACTGAAGTGTCAACATTTTCCATGATTTTTCCGCTTGCTTCAAAGAATTCTACTGCATAGTCGGTGTTCATGATTTCTTCAATCATCCGGTGACCGAGAAGCATTTGTTCTTCGTCCATTTCAATTCTGGAGTTTAGAACCAATCCCCAACCGCCTTGCCATTGACCCATGGGATTTCCGTTAACGGTTACCTGACTTAATGGTAAAATATCCAGGTCTTCGCCATCGCCCGCTTGATTAGAGAGGTTTCCGGTAGACCAGGGTCCTTCAATTCGAAGGGCGGTGTTGCCACCGGTGGTAAATTCAGCATCCATATAACCCCATGCCGCTTCGTTGTCCCAAAGGTCGGTTCCCGCTTCATGGTGTGCTTGCCAGTAGTTGAATAATGCTTCAAATACCGCTTGCTTTTCCGGATCCAATTCGTCAAAATCTTGGGTTAAATCAGAAAATAGTTCTCCATCCTCATCATGGCCTAACAATTCAATTTCTGCACTGTTGGTAATAGCTACACCGAACCAGGCATTAAATACGGGAATCAGCATATCTTCATGATCTAATTCTGTGAATTCAACATCAGAACTTAGATCAATTCCTAAGTCATCTGCGTTGGCTGTGTTCGCAAAATTAATCAATGTTTCGATATTCATCGGGAAAGCCATATATTCTTCGTTGATCATGAAGTTTCCACCAAGACCGCCCTCATAATCATCAAATCCGCCAACTCGATCCGCTAAGTCTAAAGCGTTAATCGCTGCAAGAGCATCATTTTGATACAGGCCGAAAATTCGGTCTGCAGGAATTGCATAAAGATCCGCTACGTCTTCATTGGTAGGGTCCGTTGAATCCAATACATCCAAATGGTCAAATGATGGTGTTTCAATAAAACTAATGGTAGCATCGGGATTGTCTTCTAATACACGGTCTCTTGCTGCTTCGTAAATCGGCAGCCAGTCTTCTTCAACCTGTACGGATATTTCCGCCGTAAGTCCTTCCGCTTCATCAAGATCCGTACCGCCGTTATCTCCGTTGTCGTCTCCACCGCAAGCCATTAAAACAAAGCCTAAAACTAAGATTAACAATAAGCCTAATCCTTTTTTCATTGTACATCCTCCCTTGATTTGTTTTTTCCGGATTGCCTTCATTGTTCCGAGTGCAATCGATTGCATGATCGGGCAAAAAAATATATTTATGTGTATGAATTTATTATACCTTCTCCTGTGATAAGTTACAACAATTATTTGAAAATTTATATAAGTTTTCCAAGGTAAAAAAAACAGAACCGAAAAGTGGTACCGGTCCTGTTCTTTATATTTTTATCCGCTATTACTAACCTTTATGCATCAACCTTTATCAAGTCCCCAAATTTCCTTAGCATACTGCTCAATCGTGCGGTCGGAACTAAACTTTCCTGCTCCTGAAACATTCGCCCAGGACTTTTTCAACCAGTTTTTCCGATCTTTATACGCGGTCTCTACATCCCGCTGGGTTCTGCGATATGCCGCAAAGTCTTCTAAAATAAAGTAGTGGTCCGGATGATGCCAGTGGGCTCCATTGAGTAGAGCATCATATAAGTCTTGGAACATCCCCGTATTTTCATCATCAAAGGTTCCGTCGATTAAGGTATCCACAACTTTCTTCAAACCCGGAGTGTTTTTATAAGGAATGGAGGGGTCGTAGCGGTCCTTGATCTTTTCAATATCCTCTACCCGAAGTCCAAAGATAAAGTTGTTTTCCTCACCGGCTTCTTCAACGATTTCAATATTCGCTCCATCATAAGTACCGATGGTGGGGGCACCATTCAGCATGAATTTCATATTCCCCGTACCGGAAGCTTCTTTTCCCGCAGTAGAGATCTGTTCCGATAAATCCGCTGCAGGAAAAAGTTTCTCTGCATAAGAAACCCGGTAGTTTTCCACAAATACCACTTTCATTTTTCCTCTCATGTCAGGATCATCATTAACCTTTTTCTTCACTTCATTGATGAATTTAATGATACCCTTGGCTCGAAAGTATCCCGGTGCAGCTTTTGCACCAAAAATGAAGGTTCTTGGATACAAGTCCTCCTGGGGATTTTCTTTTATTTGATAATACCGATCCAGAATATAAAAAGCCAGAAGCAGTTGCCGCTTATATTCATGAAGACGTTTGATTTGAATATCATAAATCGATTCGGGATCAATGGAAATATCCTCATGGATTTGAATAAAATCCGCCAACTCCCGCTTTTTCTCCCGTTTTATACTTTCAAACCGTTCTAATACCTGATCATCATCCTGGTATTCTGACAGTCCCCTTAGTTTTTCAAGATCCACTACCCAGTCCTTGTTTCCTAAAAGTTCTGTAATCAGTTTCGACAGTTCAGGATTGCTCTTTAAGAGCCATCTACGCTGGGTAATGCCGTTGGTCTTGTTGTTAAATCGTTCAGGATATAAATCGTACCAGTGTTTAAGTTCCACATTCTTCAACAAGTTGGTATGGAGTTCTGCCACGCCGTTGGTGGAATGGGTTCCATAGATTGATAGCCAGGCCATTTTAATGCTGTTATTATGAATAATTTCAAAGTCACTTTCATTGGAAATCCCCCGATCCCTGAGTTCTACCAACAGTTGATTGTGGATTCGATGAATGATCTCATAGATCTCCGGCAACAATTTTTTATAAAAATCCACGGGCCACTGCTCCAAGGCCTCTGCCATTAAAGTATGGTTGGTATAGGCCAGGGTTTTGGTGGTGACCTTCCAAGCATCCTCCCAGCTAAGGTCCTCCTCAGCAGTTAGTATTCTCATCAGTTCCGGCACTGCCACCGCAGGGTGGGTATCATTTAATTGTATGGCATGGAAAAGATGAAACTCCCGAAAATCCTCATGGGTTTCTTTATATTTATGAATGATATCCTGCAGCGATGCGGAAACAAAGAAATACTGCTGCTTTAAGCGCAAAATTTTACCCTCTTCCGTGGAATCATCGGGGTATAATACTTTGGAAATCGCACTGGCTTTGATCTCTTCTTCCAGGGCTCCCTGATAATCCTGTCGATTAAAGGTTTCCAAATCAAACGCTTTTTTCCCATGGGCTTCCCATAGTCTTAAGGTGTTGATGGTGTGTTTTTCGTACCCCACAATGGGCATGTCAAAGGGTAAGGCTACCACCTCTTCGTCATAGAATTTTACCGTAACCGCCCGGTCCCGTCTTTTGATTGACCAGGGATCTCCGTCCCGTGTCCAGTCGTCTCCCTTTTCCACTTGAAAGCCATTTTTAAATTCCTGTTTAAAGATTCCGTATTGATACCGTATCCCGTATCCCATTAATGGGTAGTCCTTTGTTGCAGCGGAGTCCAAAAAACAAGCAGCCAGTCTGCCAAGACCACCATTACCCAAGGCTGCATCTTCTTCCTGCTCCTCTAAAACATCAAATTCGATGCCTTCCGCCTCCAGAAACTCCTCTATTTGATCTTTCATTTGCATATTGATCAGATTATTGGATAAGGCTCTCCCCATAAGATACTCGGATGAAAGATAGTAGGCTTTTTTCGAATGAATAAATCGTTCCTCGCTTTGAATCCAGTGAGGCGTAATTTCCTCCATCAACACTTTCGCCAAGGCATGGTATTTTTCCTTTTCCGTGGCCTTTCCCATTTTTTTCTTAGCCTCCGTTAATAAACGGGCTTCCATTTTTTCTACAAGTGATTGTCTGTCCATGTTATAACCTCCCATATGTCCTGTTCAGATCATAGATTCTTCTTGCCAAGTCTTCGGATAATTGATGGTGCTGCATCCGCCAATCCCAATTGCCTCCCAAGGTAGAGGGAATATTCATTCGGGCTTCATCTCCCAAGCCTAAAAAGTCCTGCATAGGTGCCACTGCTATATTGGATACGGAGCTCCAGGCTCCCCTAATCAACCCCCAGGGATATCCTTCCAGGTCATCGAGCTTTAAATATTTTTTTGCAAAGTTCAGCTGCTCCTCAGGGATATTTCCCATCCATCCCACGGCGGTATGATTATCATGGGTTCCCGTGTATACCACCGAGTTCTGGATGTAATTGTGAGGCAGATAATCGCTTTCCTCCCGGGGATCAAAGGCGAACTGCAAAACTTTCATTCCCGGGAAACCGGATTCCTTGATTAACTGTTCCACTTCAGGAGTGAGGTATCCTAAATCCTCGGCAATAATTTTCAGTTCGCCCAGTTCCTCTTTAATCGCCCGGAAAAGTTCAACTCCCGGGCCCTTGGTCCATTCCCCGAAGATTGCCGTATCTTCCCCGAAGGGCACTTCCCAGTAGGCTTCAAACCCTCTAAAATGATCAATCCTAAGTACATCATAGAGTTTAAAACTGTGCTCAATTCTCTTGATCCACCACTGATACCCGCTGTCTTTCATCTCTTCCCAGTCATAAATCGGGTTTCCCCATAATTGACCGGTACTGGAAAAAGCGTCGGGAGGACAACCGGCAACGGTGACCGGCTTAAGATTTTCATCCAGCCGAAACAGTTCCGGATTTTTCCATACGTCGGCACTGTCTTCGGAAACGTAAATCGGTAAGTCTCCAATGATTTCAATACCTT
The DNA here is from genome assembly GCA_007118655.1 of Clostridiales bacterium. Taxonomy (GTDB): domain Bacteria; phylum Bacillota; class Clostridia; order Peptostreptococcales; family T1SED10-28; genus Isachenkonia. The sequence continues at coordinate 4,942 of SKRE01000056.1, forward strand.
TATCATTGGCATATTTTTTTAATCGATGCCAATGCCGATCAAAATAATACTGGGTGAAAATCCAAAAGAAAATTTCATCCTGATGATTTGCCACAAATTTCCTCACCGCTTGAGAGCGCCAATTTCGATAAGGCTTCTCCCACTCCAGCCAGGACTTTTCCCCATGGAATTTCTTAATCGCCATATAAAGAGCAAACTCCTGTAACCAGCTGAAGTTTTCCTGATAGTATTCTTCCAATCGGTTTCTCAAAACTCCTTTTCCTCTTTCATAGGCTTTTTTCAACAATTCCATTTTCTCTTCATACAAATGGAGGTAGTCCACCTTTTCGGGGTTATTATTAAGATTTACTTCTGCTGCTTCCTCTCCGGTTAAAAACCCTTCATTGATCAGTTCCTCGAAATCAATAAAATAGGGATTGCCCGCAAAGGCGGAAAAGCTCTGGTAAGGAGAATCTCCGTAACCGGTAATTCCCAGGGGCAGAATTTGCCAATACTTTACTCCGGATTTTTCTAAAAATTCCACGAATTTATAGGATTCTTTCCCCAAATCTCCAATACCGTATTCACCCGGTAAGGAAGATATGTGTAGTAGAATTCCGTTTGAACGTTTAAACATATAAGGGACCTCCTTGTCATTCCATGGGTTCATTTCTGCTTTTATGCCGTTTAATTTCATGACTTTTTCGATGAATCCTTCCGCTGTTGTCTATAATGGTGAATTTGATTACTTCCAGCTCTTTAGGAGGCGTTTTCACCTCTATGTGATAACGATCTTTGTAGGGTTCAATTATGATTTTCATCAAGTTCTTTCCCTTGTTTCCCAGGCTGATGCCGTCATCATCATAAAAGGTATGCTCTGCCTTATCGGTTACAAAGGCCAGCACCTCCAGTTCATTTACCGATAACTTCGATACATTCTCTGCGGATTTTCCCAAGGGAATCATTTTGTTTTCCCGAAGAAAAAAACGTAAATGGTCTAAATCATAAGTTAATCGTTGAGGTCCTCCAGGTGCCAAGGTTATTTCCACAGCTTTATCGGAGACCGTAATCATCGCCATTTTTTCCGGAAGATCCACCAATCTTTGGGTTTGATGCTTTTTATGAATCGGGGCCAGCATGATTTCCTCTCCGATCAGCAGCTGGTCCTCGATTTCTTCGTATCCGCCCCCGTATTCAAAGGCCAAAGGTTTAAAAAATAATTGATAATTCTCTACGGCCTTCATATACGTGGAGTACAAGTAAGGAATCAAACGATAACGCCCCTTAATAATGCTTCGTGAGTTTTTCAGCACCGCTTCGGAAAAAGCGTAGGGCTCCTGGGGCCTCGTATCCAGTGCGGAATGATTTCGAAGCAGGGGGGTGAATGCACTGAACTGCAGCCATCGGATAAGAAGTTCCCCGGAGCACTGACCGCCGAAGCCTCCGGTATCGGCACCGATGTAGTAAAACCCGCACATATTAATGGAGGGCATCATGCGAATATTTTCTTCCAGATGAGTCCACCAGGAAGCATTATCTCCCGTCCAGATGCCTCCATATCGGTGCATCCCGATGCTTGAAGCCCTGGAGATCAGCAAAAACCGTTTGTCTAAATGTTTCTTTAATCCGTAACTAGCGGCCCGAGTCATAAAATCTCCATACAGATTATGTACATCCCTATGGCGGTGGGTTTCCCCTTGGATTCTATGATAAAATCGTTGATGATAATCTTCATCGTTTAATAAATTGGCAAAGGTATCCTTCAGTTCAAAAAATTTATGAACATTCAGATTTTGCCCCCGGCAGGACGCGGCCAGGTCCACGGCGTCTTCAAGGTTCTTCTCGTCATAAAAGATCGCCGGCTCATTCATATCATTCCAAACCCCTTCAATGCCAAGGTCTGTAAGAAACTGATACTTCTCTCCGAACCATGTTCTTGTCTCACTTTGCAGGAAGTCAGGGAAATGAACCTTCCCCGGCCATACTGCCGCCACATAAGGAGTACCTTCTTTATTGAGACAAAAATGATTCCCTTTAATACCTTCTTCATAGATATCGTAATCCGGTTCAATTTTTACCCCGGCATCAATGATCGGTACTAAGTAAACGCCGCTGCTTTTCAGTCTCTGTACAAATTTTTCGAATTCCGGGAACCGATCCTTGGAAACCGTAAAGTTTTTAAAGTCCTCCATATAATCCAAATCCAGATATATTCCGTCTAAGGGGATCTTCTCTTTTTGAAATCTTTCATATACCCCTTGGATTTCTTCTAAGTCCTTATATCCCCATCGGCTTTGAAAGTATCCGAAAGCCCATTTCGGGGGGATATAGGCTTTTCCCGCCGCTTGAAGGAATCGGGATACAATCTCTTCAATGGTGTTTCCCGGGATTTTAATAAGTCGAAAATCTTTTCCATGGATTTCTATGTTAAAGAGCTGATCATCTTTAAATCCTACGTCATAGACCACTTCCCCGGGAAAATCTATGAAGTATCCGGTCTGTTCCTGTTCTTTTACGTGAACAAAAAAGTTATGGGCTCCATATAATTCATTTTTATCCTCGGTATGATTGGCCTCATCCCGGCAATAAGAACGGAAACTTCTTCCCCGACGGTTGATACTTCCGAGATGCTCTCCCAGTCCATAGATTCGGTCCCTTGGGGATAATGGAAATTGCAGCTTCGTGATCTTTCCCAAAGAAACTTTTTCATTACAGTGGATTCTCTCCGGTACTCCCTTTTCCAA
>SKRE01000183.1 GCA_007118655.1 Clostridiales bacterium
TTGGCAATGCCTGTAATTGTGGGAAAGAAGAGCGAAAAGGAAAAATTTGCCGGGGCCCATGCCACCTATACCATGGAAGCCTTGATGCATGACGGAAAAGCCCTGCAGGCGGGAACCTCTCATAATTTAGCCCAACACTTTACCAAGGCCTTTGATATCAGTTACTTAAGCCGGGAGGGGAAACAAGAGTATCCGTACCATACCTCCTGGGGAATCTCCACAAGACTGATCGGAGGAATTATCATGGTTCATGGGGATAACCGGGGACTGGTACTGCCTCCGGGAATAGCTCCGACGCAAGTAGCCATCGTACCCATTGCTACCCATAAAGAGGGGGTGCTGGAGAAAGCTTCCGAACTGTATAAACAATTGAAAGACATTGCCCGGGTAGAACTTGATGATCGGGAAAATTATTCTCCCGGTTGGAAGTTTAACGAATGGGAAATGAAAGGGGCTCCGATTCGAATTGAAATTGGTCCCAGGGATATTGAGAATAAGCAAGTAATGATCGTACGACGGGATACCTTGGAAAAAACTCCCGTATCCATAGATGAACTTACAACCTATATTCCTAAACTTTTAAAGGAAATTAACAGCAACTTATTCGAAAAGGCAAAAAAAATGCGGGACGAAAACACCTATTATGCCAAGAGTCTGGATGAATTAAAAGAAATCATGGATACCACCCAGGGATTTGTGAAAGCCATGTGGTGCGAAGAGCCGGAGTGTGAAGACAAGATTAAAGAAGAAACCGGAGCCACCATGCGCTGCGTACCCTTTGAACAGGAAGATTTAGAGGGAGATTGTCCTTTCTGCGGGAAAGAAGGGAAATCCTTAACTTATTTCGCGAAATCCTATTAAAAGAACGGTAAATCCCAAATACTATTATTAAAGGAGGAATATCAATGTCGGTAAGAGTAAGGTTCGCCCCGAGTCCAACAGGGTTTGTGCATATTGGAAGTCTTAGAACAGCTTTATATAACTACTTATTTGCAAAAGGCAACCATGGGAAATATATCCTTCGAATTGAAGATACGGATCGTGCCCGATATGTAGAAGGGGCCATTGAAGGAATGATTGAGTCCATGAATTGGGCAGGTATTCATCATGACGAAGGATTTCAGCTTGAGGAGGGACGGTTAATCGAAGAAGGGGATTTCGGTCCCTATATGCAGTCCAGAAGGTTGGAAATTTATCAAACGCATATTAAACAACTGATTAACCAAGAGGATGCTTATCATTGTTTTTGTTCTAAGGAAAGAATTGATTTATTAAGAGAAGAGCAAAAAGCCCGGGGAGAAACTCCGAAGTACGACGGACATTGCAAGGGGCTTTCCCGGGAGGAAGTAGGCGAGAAAATTAAAAGCGGTGAAGAGTATGTAATCCGCATGAAGCTTCCGGAAAATAAGGAAATTGTCTTTGAGGATATGGTCCGGGGAAAAATGTCTTTTCAAACCGGGGATATGGACGATCAGGTTCTTATTAAATCCGACGGATTTCCAACCTATCACTTTGCCGTGGTAGTGGATGATTATTTGATGGGGATCACCCACATTATTCGAGGGGAAGAATGGGTAACCTCCACTCCTAAACATATTCACTTATATCAATCCTTTGGTTGGGACATTCCGAAATATGTTCATTTGCCCAACATTTTAAATAAAGACAAGAAAAAACTCAGCAAACGCCAAGGGGACGTAGCCGTAGAGGATTTTCAAAAGAAGGGCTATTTGCCCGAGGCTTTGGTAAATTATATAGCCTTGATTGGCTGGAGTCCGGAAGATAATCAGGAAATATTCACTATGGAAGAATTACAGGAAAAATTTGATTTGAAACGGGTATCCAAAAGCGGCGGGGTTTTTGATGTGGAAAAACTGAACTGGGTAAACAATCATTATATTAAAGAAGCGGACAACCATCGCTTGGCAAAACTGGCCATTCCATATTTGGAAGAGGCGGGATATTTGCAGCCGGGACAGGGAGCAGCGGAAATTCATTGGGTAGAAGATCTGATGGAGGTCCTGAAAGAGTATTTGGATTATTTGGCACAAGTCCCTGAAAAAGCGGAGATGTTCTTTAAAGAAGAAATTGAAATAACCCCTGAGGGCAGAGAAATTTTATCCGATGACCATATCGAAGAGCTGCTGGAGGCTTTTTATGAAAAGGTAAAAATTGCGGAGGTTATTGATGAAGCCTTCGGCAAGCAGGTATTTAAAGATCTTAAAAAAGAAGTGGGGGCAAAGGGTCCGAAGCTTTTTAAACCCGCAAGAGTGGCGGTTACCGGAGAAACGCAAGGTCCGGACCTTACCTTGGTGATGAAGATTTTAGGCCGGGAAAAATTATTAAAACGAATAGAGTTCGTACAAAGACAATTGAAGTCTTAACGCAAGTTGGAAGTATAGTGTTTAAACATTGCAGAAATAACAAGGATGGAAGGCGGTAAGTCTTGATGAAACTATATAATACCCTTACCAAACAAAAAGAGGATTTTCATCCCGTTGTCCCGGGAGAGATCAAAATGTATGCCTGCGGGCCCACAGTGTACGATTTATTCCATATCGGGAATGCAAGAACCTTTATGGTTTTTGATGCCATGCGAAGATACTTTCAGTACCGAGGTTATAAAGTGCATTTCGTACAAAATTTTACGGATATTGACGATAAGATTATCAACAAGGCCAACAATGAAGGGGTGAGCTCCGAAGCCGTCAGCGAAAAGTTTATTAAAGAATATTTTATCGACGCTGACAGCTTAGGCATCGAGAGGGCGGACGTTCATCCGAAAGTGACGGAAAATATTCCCGAGATCATTGAAATTATTAAAACCCTTCAGGTAAAGGGCCATGCCTATGAAATCGATGGGGATGTATACTTTGATGTGGACAGCTATAAAGACTATGGAAAACTATCGAAACAAAACCTGGAAGAGTTACAACAGGGTTCTAGGGTAGAGGTGGACCGCCGGAAAAAGAGTCCCCTGGATTTTGTGTTATGGAAATCTTCCAAACCGGAAGAGCCCAGCTGGGACAGTCCATGGGGAAAAGGTCGTCCCGGATGGCATATCGAATGCTCCGCCATGGCAAAGAAGTATTTGGGCGAGACCATCGACATTCATGGAGGGGGAGGAGATTTGGTGTTTCCCCATCATGAAAATGAAGTGGCCCAAAGCGAAGCCGCCACGGGAAAACCCTTTGCGAAGTACTGGCTTCATGTAGGGTATTTGAATGTGAACAATGAAAAGATGTCTAAATCTCTGGGGAACTTCTTTACGGTTCGGGATATTCGAAAAGAGTTTGATCTGGAAGTTCTGCGTTTTTTTATGCTGTCAGCCCATTATCGCAACCCCCTAAACTTTAATAAAGACCTGCTGGTATCCTCCAAAAGCGGATTGGAACGTTTGTATCACAGCAAAGAACATCTGGAGCACTTATTAGAAAGTGCTGAAAACAAAGAACCCGGCGAGGAAGAACTCCAATTGGAAAAGCGCCTGGGGGACTATGAAAATCGCTTTGTTCAAAAGATGGATGACGATTTTAACACCGCTGATGGAATATCCGTAATATTTGATTTGGTCAAAGATCTTAATACAAATATTAGTAATAGTTCAGCGAAGAGGATCATTCAACAAGGAATAGATCTATTGAAAAAATTAACAAAAGTTCTTGGTTTATTAGAAAAGCAGGAAGAGGTTTTGGATGAGGAAATTGAGGCCTTGATCGAGAAAAGGGAAGAAGCAAGAAAAATCAAAAATTATGCACTGGCGGATGAAATACGGGATAAGCTTCAGGATATGGGTATTGAGTTGAAGGATACTCCTGAAGGGGTCCAGTGGAGAAGAATTTCTTAAGGATGGAGCAATTAGTTATTAAGAGAAACACCACTTTTTGTAGAGGTTCAATCTACCGGGAAGTTGTGTTTTTCTTATTTTTGAAATATAATGTGAAAAAAGAAAGGTAGGAGATTTATGGAAGGATTTTTAGAGCAATTCAAAGACAATAACCCAGAACTAAACATGAAGCAAACTTCACCCTTGGCCTTAGCCTACATTGGAGATGCAATTTATGAAGTATATATTCGAAAAGTTCTTATTGAAAATCCGGATTTATCCGTGGACAAGCTGCATAAAAAGGCGGTAAAATACGTTAGGGCAAAAGCACAAGCGGATATCGTGTTAACCTTAGAAGCAGAACTGACGGAAGAAGAATGGCTGATTGTTAAAAAAGGGCGAAATCAAAAGTCCAAAACCGTTCCCAAAAATTCAGATGTAGGGGATTATCGATATGCAACGGGTTTTGAAGCTTTGATTGGATTCCTTTTTTGTATGAAACGCTACGAACGGTTAATGGAAGTAATGAAAAGAGCCGTTGAAATTATTGTGGAGGAGGAAAAGTAAATGCAAAGTCGATTGAATGTACACCTGATTACCCACACACCGGATCCGGAAAAAGTAATAGCAGGAGCGGCAAAGCTTTGTTATTCACCCAAGGGAATAGAAGGAACCATGGAACAATCCGACGTTGAAAAAAATCGAAAATTTGTTCAAATGCTTGTAAATATGGGGCATGAGTCTCCCTTAGAGCATATTTCTTTTACCTTTGGGATTGAAGGCGTTTCCAGGAGTTTAACCCATCAGTTGGTGAGGCATCGTATCGGAGCCAGCTACTCCCAAAAAAGTCAACGGTACGTGGAAGAAAAGAGTTTTGAATACATCATTCCCCCGGAAATCGAAAAGAGGCCGGGAGCGAAAGAAAAGTACCTGGAAGCCATGGAGATGAGCGGGAAATACTACGAAGAAATTACGGAAGCATTGTATAGGGATTATGTAAAACAATATATGGAAAAAGGGGAAAGTGAAAAAAACGCACAAAAAACAGCAAAGAAAAAAGCTATTGAGGATGCCCGGTTTGTTCTTCCCAATGCCTGCGAGACAAAAATAATTGTCACCATGAATGCTCGGGCGTTGCTTCATTTCTTTAATCATCGATGCTGTAACCGAGCCCAATGGGAAATTCAGGAACTGGCCATCGAAATGCTAAAACAGGTAAAACAAATAGCCCCTACTGTATTTGACAAAGGCGGACCAAAATGTCTGGAGAATCCTTGTCCCGAGGGTTCAATGACATGTGGAGAAATCACAGCAGTTCGAAACCGATTTTCAGAATTATAATAAAGGATAGAAACCGTTAAAGAATCAAAAACTAGGAATGTTGAGGTGTAAACATGAAAAAAAATAAAAATGCAAAAAGAAACAGCCCGGTGAATAAACGGGGTAAGTTTGACAAGCGGGAGAGCAGACCGGACAAGCGGGAGAGCAAACCCGTTGAAAAGAAGTACCAGAGTATGACGGATAAAACATCTCCGGATAAAATTTCCCTAAAAGAATTTGAGCGGGATCAAGCAGTAGAGGAAAACACCAACCAAATCGAAGGCAGAAATTCCGTCATCGAGGCGCTCAAATCCGAACACCCGATCAATAAAATACTAATAGATTCGGGAGATAAAAAAGGTTCGGTTGTTAAAATTATTGGAATGGCCAAGGACAAAGGGGTTATGATTAAGTATGTTGATCGAAAAAAACTCGACGAATTATCGAAAACCCGGAATCACCAAGGGGTCATTGCAGAAATTGCTGCCTATGAAACCGTTGAACTGGAAGACTTGTTAGAAAAAACAAAGAATAAAGAACCTTTCTTTTTGATTCTGGATGAAATTATGGATCCCCATAACCTGGGTTCTATGGTGCGAACGGCCAATGCTTCCGGGGTTGATGGGATCATTATTCCAAAAAGAAGATCCGTAGGACTTACCGTAAGTGTAGCGAAGGTGGCTCAGGGAGCACTGGAGCATGTGCCTGTAGCAAAGGTTGCGAACATTGCTCAGACCATGGAACGATTAAAAGAAGAAGGTCTTTGGATGGTGGGGGCGGATATGAATGGGGAGCAGGTACATTATGAAGCGAATCTGTTAGGCCCGATTGCGCTGATTATCGGAGGCGAAGGAAAGGGCCTTTCGGAGCTGACAAAAAAGAAATGCGATTTTTTGGTAAAGCTTCCTATGGAAGGAGCCATTGCCTCATTAAATGCTTCCGTAGCAGGAGCGGTGTTAATGTATGAAGTACTGCGTCAAAGGAAACTAAAAGAGATTTAGGGGTGTGGGCTTTGAAAGAATATTTGATTTTAGACGGATACAATGTGATCAACAGTTGGCCGAAAGTCCAAAAAATTGCTGAAATCAGCTTGGATGAGGCCAGGGGGGCATTGGTTGATCTTATGGCAGAGTATAAAAGCTTTAAGGGGGTAGAAATCATCATCGTTTTCGATGCCTACCTGGTCAAAGGAACCAAAAAGTTAAAAGAGGAGATTAAGGGTGTAAAAGTCGTCTATACCAAAGAACGGGAAACCGCGGACAGCTATATTGAGCGGCTAATAGGGGAACTGTCGGAACGAAATCAAGTTTCGGTTGTAACAAATGACTGGGCGGAGCAGCAAATGATTTTAGGAAGCGGTGCCGCTAGAATTACCGTACGGGAATTGGTATTAGACTTTGATGCGGCGAAGGGAAAAATTCATCGCAGAAGTGAAAAATTGGGAAAAATCGTTTCCAACTCTATTTCTAAAAATATTGACCGTGAAATTCTTAGAAAGCTTGAAAAATTCAGAAAAGAATAGCCAAACCTCTTGACTTTGTGTATTTTACTAGGTTATAATTAAGACATAGTTTTTGCAACGCTTATAAAAGGGGTGGAGGCGATGTCTATGGGAACAGGAGCCATAAAGAAAATCAAGTTCAAAACAGGGGAAGTAACAGAAAACAAACAGGACTTAATTGACGAAGAGGTTGTAATCAGTGCAAATTCCGGTGATATAGAAGCCACTGAATACCTGATGAACAAATACAAAAACTTCGTAAAATCAAAGGCAAGATCCTATTTTTTAATAGGGGCGGACAAAGAGGATATTATTCAAGAGGGCATGATCGGTCTTTACAAAGCCATCAGAGATTATCGATCGGATAAATTATCTTCTTTTCGTGCTTTTGCTGAATTATGCATCACAAGACAAATCATCACTGCGATTAAAACCGCGACAAGGCAAAAACACATCCCTCTTAATTCCTATGTGTCTTTAAATAAACCCATTTATGATGAAGAATCGGATCGAACCCTATTGGATGTTATCTCAGAACAATCCACAGTGAATCCGGAAGATCTGATCATCGGCAGGGAGGAAATGGGAACCATCGAAGGAAAACTCGGAGATGTACTCAGTGAATTAGAGTGGGAGGTTCTTACAGCTTATCTTGAAGGCCAGTCCTATCAAGAGATGGCAGTAGAGCTCAATCGGCATATTAAATCCGTAGATAATGCGCTCCAAAGAGTGAAAAGAAAGCTTGAAAATTACTTGGAAGAGCATGAAAAAGAGATGGCAAATAAATAAGTATAGGGTGTTGACAATAAGGTTTGAAGCATAGTAAAATTGTTATCAAGTGATTAGGGAATACATAAACAATCAAATCTCTAAAACCCAATAGAGGAGGATGAATAATGTCAAAAGTAAAATTTGAAAGAAATAAACCCCATGTAAA
>SKRE01000064.1 GCA_007118655.1 Clostridiales bacterium
CCTGAGGGTACGGACTTTCAAAGACGGGTGTGGGCCGCCCTGCTGGATATTCCCCATGGAGAAACCAGAAGCTATAAGGATTTAGCAATAAAAATCCAAAACCCTAAGGCTTTTCGGGCTGTAGGCATGGCCAATAATAAAAATCCTCTGCCCATTGTAATTCCCTGTCATCGGGTGATCGGAAGCAACCGAAAATTAATAGGCTACCGAGGCGGATTGGATGTAAAGGAAAAACTGTTGGAAATAGAAAATATCCAGGATTATCAAAGAAATTAATGCTTTTTTCTCAGGCTATCGAAGATCTTGATAAATAGGGAAATACAAGATGAAAAAATGATACACTGAAGAGAAAAAAGGATATAAAGGAGCACAAGATTATGACTATAAAGAATGAAATTCCATATGTAATCACCTTTGACTCTACCCATTCCGCGATGGAAGCGGAAAAGAGGCTGATAAAAACCGGGGCGAAGGTCCATGTGATCCCTACCCCCAGACAGATTACGGCAAACTGCGGACTGTCCATTAAAATTTCAGGGATCTCCCAAGAAGGTCTGGAGAGTCTGTTGGAGGAGTTGAAAATTGAAAAAAAAGCCCTTTATCGAATGGAAAGTTTTCATAAAATCGAAAAAGTCCTCTAGCCTCTTTGTCAAAAAAGAAATCGGAAAATAATAATAGAGAATGAGCAAGCTTAAAAATGGAGTCAAATGCTAACGATGAACAGGACTGAGGAATATATATAAGCAAGGTTAAACACAGAAATACGGAGAGGAGGGATGATCATGGCTCATAAATTTGACCCGAAGAATAAAGAAAAACTTAATTCCAAGGAGAGAAGAGAGAATCTGCCCCCGGAAATAATCTTACGGAAAGCTGGGCTAAAGTCGGACCATCATTTGATCGATATCGGCTGCGGTGTGGGGTACTTTAGTATTCCTGCAGCAAAAATAGTAAATTCTAATGGAAAAGTCTATGCCTTGGATACTTCCGAGGAAATGACGGAGTTTTTAACCGCGGAGTTAAAGACCTTAGGGATTGAAAATGTAGAGGTTCTAAATTCTCGAGAGTACGGTTTTCCCCTGGAGGAGGACACAGGAGATATGCTGCTGATGTCCATGGTCCTTCACGAAGTGGAGGATAAGAAGCGTTTTTTACAGGAAGCCCGCCGCACTTTAAAGCCCTCGGGGAGAATCTTAATCATTGAATGGGATAAAAAAGAGACGGAACAAGGTCCGCCTCTTAAACATCGCCTGGATACCCAGGAGACGAAAAACTATTTGCATCAAGCAGGATTTAACAATCCTGAAATAATAGAACTTCAAGAGTTGTCAAACACCTTCTATATGGTTACCGCCAAGGGGTAACTCCATTTATACACTTACTCGTCTTTCAGTTCCCGGTGCAGAAAGCTTAAAAAGTCCGCCCACTCTTCGATGAGCTTGTAGATGGGCTTTCCATGACCGTGGCCCGCTTTTTTCTCCAGTCGAAAAATCACGGGACTGGAAGCTACGGGGTGATTGTTTGCCGCTGCCTGCAAGGTGGCGGCAAATTTCATGGCATGGGCGGGAACCACCCGGTTATCCCCCTCTGCCGAGGAAATTAAAATCGGCGGGTAAAGGGTGTTTTCCTTAATATTATGAAGGGGAGAGTACTTATATAAATACTTAAAATGCTCCGGGTTGTCCGCGGTACCGTATTCCGGAACCCAGTAACGGCCGATGGTAAATTTATGGTAGCGAAGCATATCAATCACTGGTACAGAGGAAATTACTGCACCGAACAGATCCGGACGCTGGATCATGGATGCGGCGACTAACAGTCCGCCATTGCTGCGACCGTAGATTCCCAGTTTTTCAGAGGAAGTATAGCCTTGGTCCACCAACCACTCACCGGCGGCAATAAAGTCCTCATAGACCTTCTGTTTCTTGGAAAGCATACCTCCCTGGTGCCAGTCATCACCGTATTCCCCGCCGCCCCGAAGGTTGGCAACCACATACAGGCCCCCATCCTGCAGCCAGGGAAGGATTCCTGGGTTGTATTGGGGGGTTAAGGAGATGTTAAAGCCGCCGTAACCGTAGAGCAAGGTTTTTCGGGGATGATCCAGGGAAAGGCCCTTTTTGCCCGTAATAAACAAAGGGATTTCCGTGCCGTCCTTGGAAGGGATAAAAACTTGACGGGTTTCATATTCTTCTTGTTCAAATAGCACCTTGGACCGGCAAATCTCCGTAAGATCTTCGACCTCGAAATTGTATTTAAAAATGGTTGCAGAAGATAAAAAGTCCGTCGTTCCGATATACATCTCCCGATGGTTCCGTTTTCCGCTGAGGCCTATAATACTGGAGAACTCCGGGATGTTAATCGTGCCTTGGTATTCTCCTTGAATATTATAGGTAACCAGCCCATGACAACAATCCTTAAGGAGGGTCAGGACAAAATGCTGATGGACCATAAGGGCCTCCTGGATAACTGCGGTTCCTTCGGGGATGATCTCTTTAGGGGCGCCATTGGTACCGTTAATAGAGACCTTTATCACCCGCTTTTTCCCCGCGTCTAGGTCCGTTAAAAAATAAAAATCGGTGCCGTTATTGGAAATGTAGCGAACCTCGGCATCTCCCTCTTTAAAAACAGGCAAAAACCCTTTTTTTGGTCGATCCAGATCCATTACATAAAAACCGTTTTTCGGAGAGGTTCCCCGTCGAAGGTAAAGGCATAAAAACCGGTAGTCATCAGTGATCAAAGGCTGAAAACCAAGCTCTTTATCCTCGGGATCTTCATAGATTAACCGGTCTTCTTCCTGAGAGGTTCCCAGTTCGTGGTAATAAACCTTGGCATAATTTCCCTCTTCCTCGGGAGCCTGGGTGGAAGGATCGGGAAAACGGGTATAATAAAAGCCTTTGGAATCTCCGTCCCAGGCAATTGCGGTGAATTTTACCCAAGATATCCGGTCGGAAAATTCCTCTAAAGTATCGCTGTCGATTATTCGAATCTCCTGCCAGTCACTGCCCTGTTTTGAACGGCCATAGGCCACATACTTTCCGTCCTTGCTGATAAAATAATTGCTAAGGGCAATGGTTTGATCATCACTGAACTTGTTGGGGTTGATCAAGACCTTGGTCATAGGATCCCGGTCTTTTTTTACATAGAGCTTCGGCTGATTTTCATTCTCCGAAGCTTTTAGGAAATATAAGGAGCTTTGTACCCGCTCGGGCACATAATATTTGGTGTAGTGAAAATGGTTTTGAAGCCGGAACTTATATTCTTCCCGTTTATCAATCCGAGAAAAATACTCCGCTGAATGATACTCCTGGTTTCTCAGCCATTCCCTAGTATCTTCCCGATCTAAATCCTCTAAAAAGCGGTATGGGTCTGATACCCTGGTTCCGTGAATCATCTCTTCTTTTTTGTAGTCATTGGATGTTGTCATAAGATCCATCACTCCCGTTTAAAATTTTACGTAAAATCCTTGGTTTCAAGCCAGGGAAACAGATCCTCGGCTAAATTTTCATAGGTAAATTCCTCCAGTTTCCCCTCGTAGTTCTTAAGGGACTTTCGATAAAGGGGATCATAATAATCCAGCATCAAGCGTTCAATCATTGTTTCATAATCCTTTGTTTCCAAAGCGAAGGCCAGGGCGTTCACTTTTTCCTTGCCGAGAATCTTTTTTAAACGCTGTATTTTCCCCAGAAGATCCTCCCGGGATAAATTATGATCGGTAACATAATCCTGATAAAGGAGGGCAATACGGTTTTTAATGGAGGTCTTTACCAGTACATGATTTTTTGAGGTAACCAGGCCCCGGTAAAGCTCTTCGGGAACTGTAACTTTTCCGATTCGCCGACTTTCCATCTCCACAAAGCATTGGTTTCCCGAAATGGAGGATAGGGCAGCATACATCAAGGACTCAAAATACTTTTGAGAAGGGGAGGATCCCGAGTACATGATTTCTCCAAAAACCGAGCCGCTGTTTTGGGCCAAGCCTTCAAGGTCCAGCACCGGTAGTCCTTTTTTCTGAAGAAGGGTTAGGATTTCGGTCTTGCCAACCCCGGTATACCCGTGAAGCACAATAAAATTCATGTTTTCGCCGAAGGCCGCCAGTTCTCTGCGAACGAAATTTCTATAGCTTTTATAGCCGCCGTCCAGCTTTACTACGGGAAAGCCCAAGGAATGAAGATGGGCTACCAGTAAACCGCTTCGCATACCCCCCCGGTAACAGTAAAAGATTACTTGTTGGCCGGCCTTAGAATAGCTGCTGATTTTTTTCTGTAAGTCTTCCAGCTTCTCATGACCGTAGACCAAGGCCAGATTTTTCGCCCGGTCGGGATCTTTTTTATAAAGGGTGCCTACTTCATGGCGTTCTTCATTGGTTAGAATCGGAAAGTTTTCCGCACCGGGGATATGATCTTCTTCAAACTCCTTGGGAGTACGAAGATCGATAATCGGTTCCGGATAATCCGGCAACACTTTTTCAATAGTTATTGTTTTCATATTGCACCTGCTTTTACTTGGATTCTTAAGTTGATAGTATTATTGTACCTTAATTGCAACAAAAATCAAAATTCTAAGACAAATTTTATGGTTTTACGTATATAAATGTATAGAGAGCATAGAACCGGATGGGAGGGATAAAAGTGAAAAAAGTGTATGCGGGCAAATGGACTTTGGCCATTGCCTTTATTTTGCTTGGAAGCAGTATACTATGGAACATGTACGGGACGAGGGAGATTGTCATTGCGGATTATTATCCGGTGGTATTGGTATTCTTAGGCCTGGAGTTGATTATCAAAACCCTGAGTCAAAAAGAGGGGAAAGTATCCTTGGAGGGAGGCAGTATCCTTCTATTGGTACTGATCATGATTTTTATTAATGTGATGCCCTTTTCTTTTTTGGGACCCCGATCCAATAACCTTTTCTCCGAGGATCATCCCATAGGAGAATTTTTTCGGGAGCTGTCCCAAGGGAATGTGGTCATCAACTTTGACGGTATCGGCAGATATAACACCAACTATGAAATTGAAGAAATATTTTCCGCAGAGGATCTGGATGGGATAAAACTGCAAAATGCCTTTGGAGACCTATCTCTGGAGCCTTGGGAGGAAGAAGAAATCAGGGTGATCATACAAGTGCAGTCCAACAATGAGGATGAGGAATACGTAGAGAGGCTTAGAGAAGAACTCCTATCCTCGGAGATTCTCCCTGAAGGCATCTTGGCCTTAACTTCTAACAATCGTCGGTATTTGGAGGATTCAAGGGTGAACAGTCTTAGAATGAACTACCGGATTTTTCTTCCGGAAGGGACAGCCTTCTCTTCCCTGGAGATTGTTAATGAATTCGGAGATGTAAGCATTTCCCATTTAAACGGTGAGTTAATCGTAAACAACCGTCACGGGGATGTGGAGGTTTGGGAAAACGATGAAGTTGTGGAAGTGGAAAACAGTTTTGGAGATGTAAGTCTCGGAGCCTTAAGCGGGCAGGTAAGCATTCAAAACCGCCACGGAGATGTTACCTTGGAAAATGAAGAGGAAACCGCAACGGGGATTAGAATAGAAAATGAATTCGGATCCGTTCATTTACAGCTCTCCCGAGAACAATCCGCAGTGTTTGATTTACACACCCGATTCGGAAGTATCATAGAAAACTTTGACCTTGCAGAGACTGAATCGGAAGAAGAACCGGGCTTAAATGAAGAGATTTCGAAAGGAACTCTGGGCGCCGGAGGGGTTGTAATATCCGTCGATAATCGTCATGGGAATATCGAAATAGAAATCGGAGACTAACGGGATTAATCATATATCCCGTTTTTTTCTTATGTTATAATGAAAGTTACTACTAAAATAGATGGTGATAAAATGGATATAAATACTTATTTGAATAGAAAATTCTCTATTGCCTGCAACACCCAGCAACAACAGGCGATGGAGCATGTAAAGGGTCCCGCTATCGTTCTGGCCGTAGCAGGGTCAGGCAAAACCACGACCTTGGTGTCCAGGACGGCAAATTTAATACTGAATCACGGTATACACCCCGAGGAAATTTACACCATGACTTTTTCCAAGGCCTCGGCCCGGGATATGGAGCAGCGATTCGAGGAGCTATTCGGCGGAGAGGTTCAGGGGCGGCCGAACTTTTCCACGATTCACAGTTTTGCCTTTCGGATCGTAAAGTTTGTGTTCCGGCAAAAAAAACGCCGGCTTTCCATCCTTGAGGAGGAGAGCAAAAATCCTAAGGAAAAAACTAAAACCGCCGTACTGGGGGCTCTTTTTCAAAAGTATAATGGAGAATATCCCACGGAGGAAAAAATTGAAAATCTGGTAACGAAATTAAGTTTT
Organism: Clostridiales bacterium; assembly: GCA_007118655.1. Classification (GTDB taxonomy): domain Bacteria; phylum Bacillota; class Clostridia; order Peptostreptococcales; family T1SED10-28; genus Isachenkonia. The sequence continues at coordinate 6,327 of SKRE01000064.1, forward strand.
GTGAAAAACCGTATGATCCCCTATGACCAATTAAAAGAGCATGAAGTCGTTGAGGACCTTCCTAATTTCGAAAAAATCTATAAAGACTATGAAATCTACAAAAAACAGCGGGATGTAATCGATTATGATGATATGCTGATATTGGCTCTGAAAATCCTGCAAAACAGCATGGACCTTCTGCAGCGATGTCGAAGAATTTATCCCTTTATTCAGGTGGATGAGTTTCAGGATACCAGTCCCCTGCAGTTTGAGATCATTAAAACCCTGGCATTTCCCGAAAATAATTTATTTGTGGTGGGGGATGACGACCAGGGGATTTACTCCTGGCGGGGTACGGACTCCAAAATCATGCTGGACTTTCCTAGGATCTATAAAGAAGCCAAGGTCTATTTTATGGAAGAAAATTTCCGAAGCACCCCGGAACTCGTGGACCTTGCCAATAGTCTGATCATTAAAAATAAAGACCGCTATGGGAAAAAAAGTTTTACGAAGAATCCTTCGGATCCGGGAATTACCAAAAGAGTGTATCGGGATGAGAAAGATCAGCTCCAAGGAATTCTTCAGGAACTCAAAGGAGAGGAGGATCTCCAAAGGGTGGCTATTCTTTTTCGCAACAATGTTTCAGCGATTCCCTTGATTAAGGCACTACATAAAGAGGGGCTGCCCTTTTATATACGGGATTATCGGAACAAATTTTTCAACCACTGGGTGATTCAGGACCTTAAGGCATATATGGCGGTGGCCATGGATCCCGGTGATCTTGCTGCTTTTAATCGGATTTATTATAAAAACGAGGCTTATTTATCGAAAAAACTGATGTTTTATACCGAGGAAATCCTGAGAAAACGAAAAAACATGACAAACATTTTTGATGCCATGCTGAGCTATCCCGGATTAAAACGTTATCAGGGACAGCGGATTGAAAAAATACAGAGGGGATTTGCGTCCCTGAAAGAGAAAAAAGGCGGAAATATTATTGGATTTATTGAACAGGAGTTGGGATACGGCGATTTCTTGGACCGGAAATCCGACCATAGCGGAGCCTCAATGGAAAACGGGAAGGGAATTTTGGATACCGTAAGAGCCCTGACCGAAGATTTGGAAAGCATACAGGGCTTTGAAGGGGTTATGGAAGCATTCAAGGATATATTGGAACAGGGAAAAAGAAACTTTGGAAAAGGGGTGACGCTGACCACGGTACACTCGGCTAAGGGATTGGAGTTTCCCAAAGTATATGTAATGGACTTAATGAACGAAGTATTCCCCAGTGCCGGCAGTTTGAAAAAATATAAGGACCATGGGGATGCAGACTCCCTAGAGGAGGAGCGGCGGCTGTTTTACGTAGCCCTGACCCGGGCAAAATCCAGGCTTTTATTAATGACCATGGAAAAACGTTACGGAGCGGCGGTACAGCCCTCCTGTTTCCTGGAAGAAATTAAAGGGAGTTTGAAAAGCCGCAGTTGGAAAAACCAGTGGAAGGCCCGGTTATTTCAACGAGACCAGACAAAGACCGTAAGACCGGAAGAAAATTTCCCTCCGAAGGTAAACCGGGAGATCCATCACAAAAAATTCGGTAAGGGTATTATTATAGAAATCATCGATGAAGACCGGATAAATGTTCGGTTTCAAGATTTTGGGGAGAAAGTTCTGCATCTTCAGTATTTAATGGACAAAGACTTAATCCGCTTTTAAGAGAAATCCTCCCAAATGGAAATGGAAACGAATAAATTAAGGATAGTAATCGGATGGTAATAGTGAAAAAGATATTCGCAGAAAGAAGGGAACCTATGAAATCAATCAAATCGAAAACCATGAAAATGCAGGAACGTGCCGGGGTGAAGTTTTTCAATTTCCCCCAACTGGAAGCCTTAGGCTTTATAAAACACGGATTCAGCACCCGCTTCGGCGGAGTGAGTGAAGGGTATTACCGCTGGATGAACTTAAGTTTTTTCAATGGCGACGACGAAGAAAAAGTATTAAAGAACTTTCAAAAATTCTGCCAAGCTTTGGAGGTGGAGTTAGCCTCCATGGTGTTGTCTGATCAGGACCACGGTACCGATCTCCGCCGCATTGAGGAGAAGGACCGGGGAAAAGGCATTGTAAAGGACAAGGATTATCAAGGGATCGACGGTCTGGTTACGAAGGTGCCGGGCATCACATTAATTACCCAGCACGCCGACTGCGTACCGTTGTTTTTTGCAGATTCGAAACGTAAAGCCGTGGCCATGGTACATTCCGGCTGGCGGGGTACCTGGGGAGAGATGGCAAAAAAAACCGTAGCAAGAATGAAAGAGGAGTTCGGAACCGAAGCCGGAGATTTGTATGTGGGCATCGGTCCTTCCATTGGACCCTGCTGTTTCGAAGTGGAAAAGGATGTGCTTGAAAAACTTCAAAACCTGGCAGACTGGAGAGCAGAGGATGCGGTTGTTCAGGGAAAGGGAAAATACCGGGTGGATCTATGGGGACTGAATAAACGGATGCTCCTGTCCGCCGGAGTACCGGAGGACCAAATTTTTGTAACGGACTTATGCACACAATGTGCTCCGGATTTGTTTTTCAGCCACCGGGTCCATGGCAATGAGCGGGGAAGTCTTGCAGGGATGATTTCCATTATCTAAGCCGTACTCGGAAACCCTTTGAAAATAGAAAAATATGATGAAAAAACAATGAAGAAAAAACAATAAATTAAAAAAGATAAAGCAAAATAAACGTTGGATCTCCTGGGAAATAGGGTAATAATGGGATTAGGAGGGGATGAGATTGAAAAACAATCAAGAATCTATTATGGAGCTCAAAAAAGTACTGGAAGAAGCAGAAAATCTGGTGTTTTTTGGAGGGGCGGGCACCTCGACGGAAAGCAATATTCCTGATTTCCGAAGCAAAGAGCAAGGGCTGTATACTACTGCAAAAAAAGAAGCGTATCCTCCGGAAATCATTTTGAGTCATTCTTTTTTTCTAAAACATCCTGAAGTATTTTATCAATACTACTGGGATAACCTGGTCCATGAAAAAGCAAAACCCAATAGGGTACACTACGCCTTAGCGGCGTTGGAAGACAAAGGAATACTAAAAGCAGTCATTACTCAGAACGTGGATGGTCTCCATCAAAAGGCGGGAAGCCGAAAGGTTTACGAACTTCATGGAAGCATCTACCGAAACTACTGTATGGAATGTGACCAGGAGTACCGGTTTGAAGAACTCCTAAAAAGTCGGGGGAAGGTTCCCACTTGCAGGAAATGCCAAGGAATTGTCCGACCCGCTGTAACCCTCTATGAAGAACCGCTGAACTTATCCGTGATTGAAGAGGCCATAGCCGCCATTGAACAAGCCGATGTTCTGATTGTGGGAGGAACGTCCTTAGTGGTATATCCCGCAGCGGGGTTCTTGGAATATTTTCAAGGGAAAAAATTAGTCATTATTAATCGGGAAAACACTTCCCAGGACCGGCGGGCGGATTTAGTGATCCAGGGCTCCCTCGGAGAGATTTTAGGGGAAGCTGTAGGCCCAGGAAAGTGAAAATCTGAGGAAGTGAAATTCGGGGAAGTAGATCTTCAGGAAAGCAAGCAATGTAGAAAAGTGCAGGTGAAGCCAATGATTAGTATCAAACCGATAGCAAAAGTTAAGGGAAGCATGAAAGTCCCCGGGGATAAATCCATATCCCATCGAGCCCTGATGCTCCTAAGTATCGGAACGGGACAAGGGAAGATTCGGGGACTGTTAAACAGTGCCGATATCTTCAGTACACTTCGGGCTTTTCAGTCCATGGGTATAGAAATTACTGAAGAAGAAGACGCAGTGGCGGTCACGGGAAAGGGGCTTTACGGCTTGCAGGAACCCTCTGATATTATAGATCTCGGGAACTCCGGAACAACCATGCGGCTATTATCGGGAATTCTTGCGGGTCAGCCATTTATGTCGGTGCTTACCGGGGACGATTCTCTTCGAAACCGGCCTATGGGCCGGATAATTGAACCCTTAAGGGAAATTGGGGCGGACATCTACGGAAGATCGGGGAATCAAAAGGCCCCCTTAGTAATCTTGAAAAATCCTTTAAAAGGAGGAACCTATCAGGGGAAAATTGCCAGTGCCCAGGTGAAATCCTGTCTTTTGCTGGCATCTCTTTATCAAGGAGGGTCCTTTACTTATATAGAGCCTCAACGGACCCGGGACCATACGGAGCGGATGATGAGGTATTTAGGCATTTCTATTGAAGTGGAGGGAACCAAAATTCTGATGGGATCCCCGGATGAGAAGCAAGCCCCTGGAAGTAAGAAGAAAGAATTCATCAATAGAGATCTGGAAGTCCCCGGAGATATTTCCTCTGCTGCCTTTTTTATGGCTTTAGCGGCGGGAAAACCGGGTTTTGAAATTATCATAGAAAGTGTCGGGGTCAATCCCACAAGAACCGGGATAATAAAGGTTATTGAAGATATGGGAGGGGATATCGCAGTGCTGAATAAACGCAGCCTTTCGGGAGAACCCGTAGGAGATATTCGAGTTCGGGGAAAGATCCTAAAAAACATCCCGATTGCCCGTGAACGGATTCCCTCCCTGATTGATGAGCTTCCTATTATTGCTGTGCTTGCCTCCCAGGCTCGGGGAGATATGGAAGTATCCGGGGCGGCGGAGCTGAAGGTAAAAGAGTCCGATCGTATTGCAGCCATGGTACAGGAAATGGGGAAACTCGGTGTGAAGATTGAAGAAACTCCAGAAGGAATGAAAATTTATGGAGAACAAGTCATTTTAGGAGGGAAAGCATACTCCCATAAGGATCACCGCATTGCCATGTCCATTGTGATCGCAGGACTCCTGTCGAAGGAAGGGGTCAGCTTATCCGGGGAAGAGTGCATCGATATTTCTTTTCCCGAATTTTTTAAAAAGATACAAGCCCTGCGAGAAGCCTGAATTCCAAGGATGAACGTTCTAAATCGAAGAGATAGGAGAGGTAACATGCTGAAGATACTAACCGCAGGAGAATCCCATGGAAAGGCCTTAGTAGCCGTAATTGAAGGCTTTCCTGCCGGGGTACCCATTGATAGGGAGCAAATCAATGAAGCTCTTAAAAAGCGACAGCAGGGCTATGGACGGGGAAAAAGAATGGCCATAGAGTCCGATGAAATAGAAATTTTATCGGGGCTTAGGGGAGGGTTTACTTTAGGGAGTCCCATTGCCTTTACCATTGCCAACCGGGATTATGAGAACTGGCAGAGGGTTATGGATCCTGAAGCGGGAGATTTGGAGGAAAAAGTGGTAACCAAGGTGCGGCCGGGTCATGGAGATCTTGCCGGAGTTTTAAAATACGGTTTTGATGATGCCCGCAATGTGTTGGAACGGGCTAGCGCCAGGGAAACCGCGCTGCAGGTGGCGGTAGGAGACTTTTGTAGACAATTGTTAACGCATTTTGGAATTCGAAGCTATAGTCACGTAACAGCCATCGGAGGACAAATAGTGCCGAAAGACCGAAATCCTTTAGGGCAATCCCTTGAAACCTTTGCAGAAGATTCACGGGAAATTGCAGGGGAACTGGGTGAGGAACAAGAAAACATCCGTCGAAGGGAAATCAGGGATGCTTATTTAGATCAGGTGGATCAGTCACCGGTCCGTTGTGGAGAGGAAGAATCGGAAAAAGCGATGATGAATGCCATTGATCAGGCGACTAGGGACGGCGATTCCCTAGGGGGAGTTTTTGAAGTGATCGTTGAAAACCTTCCCGTAGGTCTGGGCAGTTATGTTCAGTCCTATCACAAACTGGACGGTCGGTTAGCCGGAGCCCTTATGGCTATGCAGTCGGTAAAAGCCGTGGAAATCGGAGAAGGTTTTCCCGTAACCGAAAAGCCGGGTTCAAGGGTTCATGACGAAATCTACTATAATGAAGCCCGGGGATATTACCGAAAAACCAATCGGGCCGGCGGCATTGAAGGGGGCATGAGCAACGGGGAGCCTTTGATGATTCGCTGCGGAGTTAAGCCGATTCCCACCCTTCGAAAGCCCTTGAATACTGTGGATATCCGAACAAAAAAACCGGGAAAGGCCTCGAAGGAACGGAGTGATCACTGCGCAGTCCCCTCCGCTTCCTTAGTTGGAGAGGCGATAGCGTTGATCGAAGTAACCAAAAGTTTTTTAACCTCCTACGGGCAGGATTCCTTGGAAAAGATGGTGAGTCGATGGAAAAACAATGGATAAAAACTTCCTCCAAAAAACAGGAGGGATACCCCTTATGGATTGGACAGGACTTGACGGAAAAAATCATACAAAGGGAAATCACAGAATCCCAAGAAACGACGGGATGGGTGCTGGTTACGGATCAGAACATACAAAGAATTTACCAACAAAAGATTCAAGATTTGGAGGCCGGGGCGAAGAACAAATCCCTGCCTTTTTTGACGTTGGTCATCCCTCCCGGGGAGAGCAGTAAAAGCCTTCAAAAAGTGGAAGAGCTGGCAGGGGTCATCGCCGGAAAAGATTTTGGAAGAAAAACCAAAATACTGGCTCTGGGCGGCGGCGTAGTAGGAGATTTGGCCGGTTTTTTAGCATCGATATATATGCGAGGGGTAGAGTATGTACAGATCCCCACAACCCTATTGGCCCAAGTGGACAGCAGTATCGGTGGAAAAACCGGGGTAAATCTGTTTGAAGGGAAAAATCTTTTAGGCAGTTTCTATCCTCCTTGCAGCGTTTGGATTGATGAAGATTTTCTGACCACCTTGGAAATAAAAGACTGGGTCAACGGTTATGGAGAATTGTTAAAACATGGAGTTTTAAAGGACGAAGGATTATTTAAAGCAATCGAAGACCAGCTGGATCAAAATCGGACTTTCAATCGGATTTCTGAGGCGCCAGCAGAGTTAACAGCCATAATTCTTCGGGGCATCACCGTAAAAAAGGAAATTATCGAGGCTGATGAGAAGGAACAGGGTCTTCGGAAATTGTTGAATTACGGCCACACCTTCGGTCATGCTTTAGAAGCCCTCTATCAATATGAAGGCTGCAGTCATGGGGAAGCGGTCCTTAAGGGTATGGTTTATGAAGCGGAGATCGCGGTTTGTTTAGGACTTTTAAATAACGAAGATTTTTCAAGAATTCGGAATTTGATTGACGGCATACTAAAACGGGGTAGGGACCTGCCTTCTCCGACAAAAAACATAGAAGATTTAATAGGTTTTATGAAGCGGGATAAGAAAAATCGGGGAAATGAAATTTCTTTTATACTCCCTGAAAAGATCGGAAAGACCCGGGAGGTTTTTCTAAAAGAAGAGGATTTGAGAAGGATTTTTTTTAAAAGGAAGTTCTAAATCTACAGATGCATCGTTATTTAATTATTATGAAAGGATGCTGAAAATAAACTCTTCGATTGAATGCTATGTATAGGGGTATATAAAACACAGTGTGAAATAAGAAAAATTAACAGGAAAGGGGCGTTTACTATTGGATTATAATCTATTAATCGGAGGATCTGCAGGACAGGGAATTGACACCCTGGTAACACTTTTGGAAAAAGTTTTACAGCGGAGTTCTTATTATCTGTTCTCCAACAAAGACTATATGTCAAGAGTTCGGGGAGGTCATAACTTCAGTCAAATCCGTTTTGGAACAAAAACGGTGCATGGTCATAAAAATGCACTGGACGTAATTGTGGCTTTTGATGAAAAAACAGTAACGGAACATCTTCCCAGATTGAAAAAGGGAGGAAAAGTAGTGTTGGATCACTCCCTTAAAGAGGATGTAAAAATTCCCGAAGGCCAGAGTATCTATCTGCCATTAAAAGAAGGAGCTAAGGATTTGGGAAATCCTAAGGTTTTCAGTGTAGTACTATTGGGAGCTCTGATCAATGCTTTGGATCTGGACTTGAAAATTGGGAAAAAAGTTATAGAAAATACATTCGAGGATAAAATTCTTGAGGTCAATCATAAAGCGTTGATCAAAGGGTTTGAAATGGACTTGGAGTCCTGGAATCTGGAAAAACCGGAGAATACCGATCAGCGGATCAAGATCAACAGCAACCAGGGAATTGCTTTGGGAGCCCTTGCAGCGGGAGTTACTTTGTACAGTGCTTATCCCATGACCCCCTCCACCAGTATTATGGATTTTTTAGCCGCCAATCAAAAAAAGGCGAAAATTGTTGTGGAGCAGGCGGAGGATGAAATTGCGGCAATCAACCTGGCCATCGGTGCTTCCTACGCAGGAATCCGAGCCATGACCGGAACCTCGGGAGGCGGATTTTCACTAATGACGGAAGCCTTAGGCCTTGCGGCGATTACGGAAACCCCTTTGGTTGTGGCCAATGTCCAAAGACCGGGTCCCGCCACGGGATTTCCCACCCGAACAGAGCAAAGCGACCTGAGTTTTATTCTAACCGCTTCCCATGGAGAGATCCCACGAATGGTGACCTCTATAAGAACCGGGGAAGAAGCTTTCTATAAAACCGCCAATGCTTTCAATCTTTCAGAGAAATATCAAACCCTGGTGATTCTTTTGAATGATCAATATTTGGCTGATGCCAATCAAACAATTAAGCCCTATGATTTTAGCAAAGTAAGTATTGAACGCCATATTGCGGAGGAAAAAGATCTCCCGGAAGGAGATTATCAACGTTACCGCTTTACGGAAGAGGGCATCTCCCCTAGGATCATCCCGGGGAAAATTCCCGGTAAAACCCTGTTGGCTGACAGCGATGAGCATAATGAAAACGGCAATATCACGGAATCCGCTGAGATGCGAATTAAAATGATGGATAAACGGATGAAAAAGCTGAAAGCTTTAGAAAAAGAAGTGGAAGAACCCTGGTTCATGGGTACGGATAATCCGGAAATCCTATTAGTAGGGTGGGGTTCCACCTATGGAACTCTTCGGGAGACCGTGGAAATTCTGCAAGAAGAAGGACATTCCATTGGAGCCTTAAGTTTCGGGGATGTTTATCCCTTGCCGAAAAAGACCTTGGAAGAAAAAACTAAAGGAGCAAAAAAAGTGATTAACGTGGAACAAAATTACACAGGACAACTGGCAAAACTGATTCGCCAGGAAACCGGAATCACTTTTGACCACTCGATATTAAAATACGACGGACGGCAAATCGCCTTGGAAGAATTGATTGAATCCGTAAAGGAGGTATTATAATGGATCAGAAAAATATCTTTGACTGCAGTGAAGAGAAAGCCTGGTGCCCCGGTTGTGGAAATCACGGATTGTTGGAGGGCATCAAACAGACACTGCAGGAACTGGGAAAAGAACCCCATGAGGTGGTGGTAGCCTCGGGGATCGGACAGGCGGCAAAACTGCCCCATTATATTAATGCCAACGGATTTAACGGACTGCACGGACGATCCATACCTCCCGCCTTAGGGATCAAGATTGCGAATCGTGAACTTACGGTGATCATTCATTCCGGTGACGGAGATTCCTATGGAGAGGGCGGAAACCACTTTTTGCATAACGTAAGAAGAAACGTGGATATCAGCCACTTTGTTCATGACAATCAAATCTACGGATTGACGAAAGGACAAGCCTCACCGACAACTCGGCAGGGCCACGTTACGGGAATCCAGACCGAAGGGGTGCACTTACAACCCTTCAATCCTATTGCAACGGCCATCAGCCTCGGTTGCGGCTTTGTGGCAAGAACCTTTATGGGCGATAAGGAGCATATGGTTGAAACCATGAAAGCCGCCGTTAACCATCGGGGATATGCCTTAGTGGATATTTTTCAACCCTGCGTGGTATTTAATAAAATCAATACTTTTAAATGGTACAAAGATCACGTGTATAAACTGGAAGAGGATTATGACCCGACGGATAAAATTGCAGCTTTTCAAAAGTCTCTGGAATTTGATGATGGAATTCCCATCGGGATTATTTACAAGGAAGAAAAACCTGCATTCCTGGACACAATTGAATTTTTAAAGGATGAGAAGCCCTTAGTGGATCGGGATCTGGATCCGAAAAATGCCGAGATGTTCATGGACGAGTTTTATTAAAATCTTCTGTGGTATGTAAAAGATCTTAAAAGGTAATTTCGAAGGATTTTAAGGGAAATTAGAACACTGAAACAAAGAACAACAAAGGGTCGAAAACCAATAGAGGTTTTCGACCCTTTGTTGTTTCCATTAATTAACACTTGAAAAATACCAAAGGGACGAGGTACTCAGATGGATGCTATCCGGCGTTGTTCGGTTTCAACATAGGGCTACTTTCTTTTAGAAGAGCTTCTATCCGTCGGCGGCTTGTTTGATTTCTTCGAAGAAGGTTCTCCTGGAATTAAGGCCTTGGGATGGGGTCCGATCAAGTGTTCGCGATTTCCTCGAATGAGGGCTTTTTTAACCAGGCTGCGGTTTTTAGGGTTTTGAAATTGAATTAAGGCCCGCTGCATAGCTTTTTCCTCTGTGGATCGGGGTACATAGACCTTGTCCATGGTTCTGGGATCCAAACCGGTATAATACATACAGGTGGAAAGGGTTCCCGGGGTAGGGTAAAAATCCTGTACCTGTTCCGGCATATAGCCCATATCCCGAATGTATTCCGCCAGCTCAATAGCATCCCGAAGTTCCGAGCCGGGATGAGAGGAGATGAAATAGGGAACCAGGAACTGATTTTTATCGAAGGTTTGATTGTGACGGAAATACTCCCGGGCAAACCCGTCGTATACTTTTTTCGAAGGTTTGCCCATTTTATTCAAAACCCGGGGAGAAACATGCTCCGGGGCAACTTTTAACTGCCCGCTTACATGATGTTTTACCAGTTCCTTAAAAAAGGTTTTGTTCTGATCCGCCATTAAATAGTCGTACCGGATTCCTGAGCGGATAAACACTTTTTTGACACCGGGCAGCGAACGAAGTTCCCGGAGGGTATGGACGTAGTCTTGATGGTCCACCTTCAGCTGTGAGCAGGGACCGGGAAATAAACACTGTTTATCTTTACAAACCCCATGTTTTTCCTGTTTATCACAGGCGGGATTTTGGAAGTTTGCCGTGGGACCGCCCACATCATGGATGTATCCTTTGAAATTGGGATCATCCAAAAAGGTTTTCGCTTCCTCCATGATGCTGTCATGACTTCTGGAGCGGACTTTTCGTCCCTGGTGAAAGGTCAGGGCGCAAAAACTGCATCCGCCGAAACAACCGCGATTACTGGTAATACTGTATTGCACCTCTTCGATGGCGGGGACCCCGCCCTGGGCCCCGTAGACGGGGTGGAATTTTCGGGTAAAGGGCAGTCGGTAAATTCGATCCAAAGCATCTTTATCCATGGGGTCCGACGGCAGGTTCTGTACTACATACTGGTTATCATAGGGCTCTACCAATACCTCACCGTTTAAATTATCCGTGTTTCGGTACTGGAGCATAAAGCTTTTGGCATAGGTTTTTTTGTTTTCTAAGATTTCCTCGAAGCTCGGCAGTAAAGTATAGTCCGGCAGGTCTTCCAAGGATCCGGTTTTAAATACGGTACCTCGGATATACTGCAGATATTCCACGGGGATTCCTGCTTCCAGACCTTCAGCAATTTCCACAATGGGATTTTCGCCCATGCCGTACACGATCAAGTCCGCTTTGGAATCCAACAGAATAGAACGCCGGACTTTATCCTCCCAGTAGTCGTAATGGGCAAGACGGCGAAGACTGGCTTCAATGCCTCCGAGAATAATCGGGGTGTCTTTAAATAAGGATTTCAGACGGTTGGTGTAGACGATACTGGCCCGGTCGGGACGCATAAAAGCCTTACCCCCGGGACTGTAAACATCCTTTCGCCGTCGTTTTTTACTGACAGAGTAGTGGTTCACCATTGAGTCCACATTGCCTCCGGTGACTAAAAATCCATAGTTCGGTTTACCGAGACGTAAAAAATCCTCGTCCTTATTCCAATCGGGCTGAGGGATGATTCCCACCCGGTATCCTTTGGCCTCTAATAATCGGCTGATAATAGCAGAGCCGAAGGAGGGATGATCTATATATGCATCGCCCGTAACCAAAATAAAATCCAGGCTGTCCCAATTCCGTCGGGAAAGGTCTTCCCTTGAGATCGGTAAAAATTCTTCATTCATTTGTATGCCTCCAATGTATAGGGTTCAATAGTACGCCGACAGCATCTTAAAAATATCCGGGGAACTTTATAACTTTTATTCAAAAAGATCATATTTTGAAGGTCAATCATTTATGCGTTATTAAAGTTCATGGATGTTCATTGCAATATATCATTGTATCATAATCGAGAAGAAAAAGAAATTCGTGGATTTTACTGATTCTCTCGGGCAATTATTGTATAATGGAGAGAAGATTGAAATAGAGGTGAAGAAATGATTCGAATCAGTAATATGAAAATTAATATTGAGAAAAAACAGGATTTGGAGAAAGAAATTCTCCGCTACTTAAAAATAACCAAAGAAGACTTGCTCGGTTACACCATTGAGAAAAAGTCTGTTGATGCTCGGAAAAACACCATTAATTTTATTTACCGGGTGTTGGTAAAGGTGAAAAATGAAAAGGCGGTGCTGCAGGGAAAGAATCTGAAAAATGTGGAGATTGTAACGGGACCGGTAAATCAAACAAAAATGCAAAAGAGCTCTGCAAAGGCTTTTTCCAAGCCCCCCGTTGTGGTAGGTTCCGGACCCTCGGGGCTTTTAGCCGCCCTTGCTTTAGCGGAAAGCGGTGCCGAGCCGATTCTGTTGGAGCGGGGAATGCCCGTGGAACAGCGGACTGAAGATGTATATGAGTTCTGGAAAAGCGGTCGGTTAAAAGAAAACTCCAATGTACAGTTTGGGGAAGGGGGTGCAGGGACCTTTTCCGATGGGAAACTGACCACCCAAATTAAAGACCCACGGGTGGGAAGGATTTTGAAAGCCTTCATTGACGCAGGAGCTCCCGGGGAGATCGCTTACTTAAACAAGCCCCATGTGGGCACGGATATTCTAGAAGTGGTAGTAAGAAACCTTCGGAAAAAAATCAAAGCTTTAGGGGGCAAAGTGCTCTTTGATCACCAGGTAACGGGTTTAATTATTGATAAGGATCAGATACGTGGAGTCCTTGTAAATCACCGGGATGAAATTTTATCGGATCATGTGATTTTAGCCTTAGGGCACAGCGCTCGGGACACGTTTTCGATGCTCCATGAAAACGGAGTGATTTTAGAACAGAAGCCCTTCTCACTGGGTCTTCGGATTGAACACCTTCAGGAAAAAATCGATAAAGCTCAATACGGAAAATACTATAATCATCCGCGGCTGAAGGCCGGGGATTACAAACTCTCCTATCATGGGAAGAACGGTCGCGGGCTGTATACCTTCTGCATGTGTCCCGGAGGAGAGGTAATCGGCGCGGCTTCTGAGAAAAACCGACTGGTAACCAACGGCATGAGCCGATACAAAAGAGATGAACGGAATGCAAACAGCGCGTTGCTCGTCAGTGTATTTCCGAAGGATTTTGGCAGTAATCACCCCTTAGCCGGGGTAGAATACCAGCGACAATGGGAAGAAAAAGCGTTTGTCCTGGGAGGCAGCAATTATCACGCACCGGTTCAACGGGTGGAAGATTTTTTGAAGGGGCGAAAAACCAAGGCCCTAGGGGAGATAATCCCTTCCTATACGCCGGGATACGCCTTTGAAAACCTGGAGGAAACCCTTCCATCCTATGTAGTGGAAACCATGAAGGAAGGACTGCCTCAATTGGACCGTAAGCTCCGGGGTTTCGGTTACGGGGATGCCGTATTAACAGGAGTGGAGACAAGGAGTTCTTCGCCCATCCGAATTATCCGGAATGAAAACTATGAAAGCAATGTAAAGGGTATTTACCCCGCAGGAGAAGGTGCCGGTTACGCCGGAGGCATTATTTCCGCCGCCGTGGACGGGCTGAAAATTGCTGAAAAAATTATAGAGAAGCTGCAGGATTAAAAAAAATCAAAAGTGCTTAGAAAATCCCATGGGATGCGCCAATAATTATCCATGGTTGCGGTGGAACAGAAAAAGGAAGATTTCCCGGTGATCCGTGAAGAGGTGGGACTACGGCAGATTTTTTGCAGCAGAACTGGAAAGATAATCAGAAGTATTTTTGGGCATGGAAATAAATACTGAAACAGGATAGGTGAGTTTATGGCGAAGAAAAAAGTGTACGGAGTAAAAAACGGAAAAATCCCCGGAGTTTATAAAACCTGGCAGGAATGTGAAAAACAGATTAAGGGCTATTCCGGAGCGGAGTATAAGGGCTTTCCCACAGAAGATGAAGCGAAAATATATGTTTACGGAACCCCTTTGGAATCTTCAAAGGAATTGGAAAAGAAAAATACAAAAAAAACCTTGGAAGAAAAGGGAAAAAACCCTCCGGTGTCGAATAATACTATAGAGGACCCGAATATATTAAAAGCCTACGTGGATGGAAGTTATAATCACAAAACAAAGGAATACAGCTGCGGCGTGGTACTGCTGTTAAATGGAAAAGAACTTTTGTTTTCTAAAAAAGGGAATGCGCCCCATTTGGCCTCCATGCGAAACGTTGCGGGAGAATTGTTAGGCGCCCAGTATGCCATGGCTTTTGGCCTTAAAAATCAAGGGAAGTTTAAAGAGTTATGGATTTATCATGATTACTCCGGTATCGAAATGTGGTGTACGGGACAATGGAAGACGAATCAGGCAGGAACGGAAGCTTATAAGAATTTTTATCAGAAAAAAATCCGAGGAAACATTACGGTTCGTTTTATAAAAGTCAAAGCTCATTCCGGAGATCATTACAACGATAAGGCCGATGAATTGGCAAAAAAAGCTTTGGATTTATAATACCGCTTATACTACGGGAAAGAAGAGGGTGATAATTTTGAAAGAGCATATAAAAATTGATGCATCCGTTGCCAGTCATAAAGGAAACATTCACAGCAAAAATGAAGAAAAATTTTATCTAAACGGACAGTATATGGATTTGAATCAACAGAAAGATTCTACCAGTAAATCCGCTACCCACAGCTATAAACAAAGTGTGTACGGAGTTGCTTCCGGTACGGTTCGAGGAGCACGGGGAGAACAGGCAGCTTTTATTGCTATAGAGGCCTTGAGTCGTTATCATCTGTACTTAGAAGAAAATGGACCAACTTCTTTTGCCGAAAAAAAGCAGCGATTGCTGGAACACTTGGAAAGCGCAAAGGAAAAAATAAAGGAGCT
Source organism: Clostridiales bacterium (assembly GCA_007118655.1). GTDB lineage: Bacteria > Bacillota > Clostridia > Peptostreptococcales > T1SED10-28 > Isachenkonia. The sequence continues at coordinate 21,457 of SKRE01000064.1, forward strand.
TTCCGAAAAAGAGGACATTGAAGATTTAGGAGCAACTATGGTGGGGCTGATTATCGACGAAAATAGAGCCTTCGGTTTTTCCATAGGTGAAGAAGGGTTTTATATGGTGGAAGAGGATGCAGTACGAAGAGTTCCATTGGGAAATTTGCAAATTCATTATTATATCGGGTCCGGGGATCCTATTGAAAAAATCCTAAGAGTCACCGATGAATTTTTACTGGATCAGGGAGACCGCATACTGCTCACTTCGAAAAACACCTATATGCATGCCATGGAAGGGCATATCCTAAGATTAATAAATGCTTTATCAACGAAGGACAGTACCAAGTCTTATATTAAAGAACTGTTAACTAAAGAGGGGCAAAAAAATCTCACCGCATTGCTAATCCATGTGGAAGCCTTGGGAGGATATGTTGCGAACAGTAAAGAAGGGGCTTTTGCTCCGGGTGTGATTTCATCCCATGGGGAAGAAGAACAGCAGGAAGTCAAACAGGAAGATCCTGTGAATAAGGATTCAGTTTCCAATACTGAAGAGGACAAAGATCATCAGGGACCCGAAAAAGTTAAGGAATCCAAGAAGAATTCAAAGCAAAAAGAAGATCCAAAGCAAAAAGAAAGTCCAAAGCAAAATGGGAACCCAAAGCAAAAAGACGATCAGGGTCTGAAAGAAGATCCCGAAAGGGATCGGATCTTTGAACAGCGATATGCCGAGAGCCAAAGACTTTTCAACAAAAAACTGCAGCAGGAGGACTTTGGATATTCCGCCGCTGATAAATCCACAGAAGATTGGAATCGGTCTTTCGGTGAAGACAATCTTGGTGATGGCTTCGAAGAGGACGTAGGAAAGAACGCTGATTTTTCCGGACACGAACTTGAAGGGTTCGATGAAGAATCTTTAGTAGAAGCCCCGGAGGATGAAGAAAATCCTTGGAGAACCCGTTCGAAGCTCTTGCTGGTAGCTCTGCTTGCGGTAGGAGTGATTGTGATGGCCTTTGCCTTCGGAACCATTCGAAATCTGGAACAGAGGATTTTCAACAGTTCAGCGGAAAATGTTAACGGGGAAGAAGCAGAAGTCGCTTCCGGCGAAGATCCTATAGATGAAGAACCCGGTGAAGAAACCGGTGATGGAGAAGAAGCCGGGGAAGAGTTGGGGGTTGGCGATGATGAAGAAGATGATGATGTCTCTGATGAAGACTCCGACGAAGAAGAAAACCTAGAAGAAAGCGAAGAGCCGGTAACCGAGCCGGAAGAAACGGAAGAAGAGGAACCGGA